>CALCDS010000234.1 GCA_937900065.1 uncultured Clostridiaceae bacterium
TATATTCATTGAAATATTATAATATAAAATTAAAATAAGAGGTTTGAATTTTAAATTTAAGGTACGCATATTGGATAAATTGATCAAAAATAAATAACAGTTTTTTGTATTATCTATACTTTTTGCATAGATATATATTTTGAAGTATTTTTGCAAACGATTGCATAAACGTTGAAGCTCATAAAAAATTGTAAATCATGCATTATATACTGCTGAATTAGATGTAAAAACCGTTACCGATATTTTTGATAACATGCTCTTTAAATTTTTTTTTTGATTATTAATTATTTATTGCAGCAAATAATTAACAATAAAAAGTCTACAAGGAGGAGATCAACATGAAAAAAGTATTAGCAATGCTAATGGTAACTTTAATGGTTTTGAGTTTGGCTGCTTGTGGTTCTTCTACAACAGCTAAAAAGCAGACGACTCCGGCTGGAAGTTCATCTGCTGACAAATCTGCATCAGGTGACGAAATAGTCATAGGCTGTTTGCAGGATACCACGGGTGTAACATCCACACTTGGTAAAATGATACAAGGCGGAGCAGAATGGGCAGTTGATGAAATAAACGCTGCAGGTGGTGTTAAAGGCAAAAAGATAAAATTGGTTACATACGATACGAAAGCAGATGTACAGGAAGCTATAAATGCTTTTACGCGTATGTGCACAACGGACAAGGTTTCAGCTATAATCGGACCTCCAGTTGCAAATATAGGTATTGCAATTGCTCCAATTTCAGAACAGTATAAAGTTCCGGTTCTCCATTTTGCAATCGATGACAGGGCTACGATCAAAGATAACGGAAAGCCATACAAGAACATGTTCCTGTTCCAGCCGTCTGCAAAGCAGCAGGGAGCCATCATGGGCAACTTTGCAGTACAGGAAAGAGGTTTGAAAAAGATTGGTATCATATACAATCAGTCAAATGCATATTCAGTATCACTTCTAGAGCCATTTAAGAAAGCGGCTACAAAAGACGGAGCCCAAATCGTTGCCGAAGTTCCATATCAGGCTAACGATAAAGACTTTAAGACGATGTTGAACAAGATAGTTTCTGCCGGAGCGGATGCAATCTATGCTCCAGACTATACACAGGAACTTATATTGATTGTACAGCAGGCTCGTGCAATAGGCTTCGAAGGCTCATTGATTTGCGGACTGGATGCTTGCCCTCCTTTCCCGAAACTTTGCGGACCTGAATCCAATGGAATCGTTTATATAAACAATATCACTGAGTCAGAACCGAAAATACAGGATATTGTTAAAGCTTACAAGGAAAAGACAGGAAATGATGCAACGAACAAGTTCTTCCTTGGTTACGATGTCATGAAGATCATAGCTAAGACAGTTGAGGAAGTCGGCAGCGATCCTGTGGCAATCAGAGATGCCACTGAGAAAATAACGGGTTATCAAGGTCTGACAGGCAACATTACAATCGATCCGAACACCCATCAGACAAAGGGACTTGAAATGGTTATGCATATTATAGAAAATCAGTCTCCAAAGATGATCAAGCGTTATTCAGCCTCAGAAAATTAATACAGCAAGTATTCAAGCTTAAATATTAATCCCCCCTGCGAAAGCAGGGGGGTATTGATAGTAAGGAGGGAAACCATGTCAGTGCAGATCATTATCAACGGTTTGGCGTTAGGGGCTGTATATGCTCTGATCGCTACGGGTTTTTCAATTATATTCAATGTTTTAAAATTTTCAAACTTCTCTCATGGTGCGTTGATGACCCTAAGCGCATTTATAGGTTATTTTGTTTCAGTTGGCACAGGGTTATCTCTGTTTCCAGTCATCCTCATTTCAATGCTTGCAGGGGGATTGATCGATTTAGCCGGTGAGTTTGTGGCGTTTAGAAAGCTTACGATCCGCAATACATCGTCCATATACTATTTCGTATCCTCCATTACATTGGGCACTTTATTTGAGGGTATTGTTACTATTTGGGTCGGACCAAATTTTTATAACTATCCCAGGTTCTTTAAAAGCATGGTTGTTAAATTTGGCAGTTTGATAGTATCAACATCTGATTTGATCATGTTTATTACTTCGTTCGCAATTCTTATGATTTTAATGTTTTTTATTCAAAAGACAAGGCTCGGCCGTGCTCTTCGCGCGGTTTCATATGACAGGGATACAGCAAGCCTTATGGGCATAAACGTATATGCTACCATTCAGATGGCATTCTTTATTTCAGGTTGTCTGGCAGGTCTGGCAGGTGTATTTTTAGGAATCAATTATACGTTATATCCACAACTTGGCAACCTGGTTGTAAAGGGATTCATTGCTTCTGTTATAGGCGGACTGGGCAGCATATTTGGAGCTGTGGTCGGTGCTATCCTGCTTGGTCTGATGGAGACATTGCTCATCAACTTTATAGGTTCAGGCTATGCTCCGGTATTCTCGTTTTTGATCATGTTGGTATTCTTGCTTGTAAGGCCTCGTGGTATTGCAGGCTCCAATGTCCAGGAAAAGGCATAGAAGGGAGGACAATAAATGGAATTTATTTCTTCTGTAATAACTTTTACATTGATATCCATAATTTCTGTCATAGGCGTATATATCCTTACCGGTCTTACAGGTATGTTTTCCCTGGGGCAGGCATCATTTATGGCGATTGGCGCATATGTTTCCGGCGCCCTTGTTGTTAAAACGGGTATGCCATTCTGGATGGCAGTGATCATCGCAATTATTATAAGTGTGATGATAGGCTTTATTGTCGGCTTCCCGACCGTTCGGTTGCGCCGTGACTACATATCACTTGTCACGCTGGGTTTTGGCGAGGCTATAACTTCGCTGCTGAACCAGACTCAATCCATAACAGGCGGTGCGCTTGGATTTTCAGGTATTCCTAAAAGGACAACTCTATTATTAGCTCTAATTTCGGCAATCGTTTGCATAATATTTGCAAGCTATTTTAAGACTTCCAAATACGGAAGGCAGTGCATTGCCGTTAAAAGCGACGAGCTGGCGGCAAAAGCTATGGGAATCAATATTTCCAGGATCAAGATGACAGCATTCTTGATTTCCGTAGCAGTTACTTCGTATTCCGGTGCTCTCTATGCGTTCTATACGACTTATGTTGATCCAAGCATATTCGGCTGGAAGAAGAGTGCAGAATGGGCCATAATGGTTTTCTTCGGAGGCGTGAACAGTCTTACGGGTTCCATATTCGGCACCGTGATTCTAACGGCTTTGCCGGAAGTGCTCAGGTTTGCAGCGGCATATAGAGTCGTTTTCTACTCGATTTTGGTGCTGCTAATAATTAACTTCAAACCATCAGGCTTGTTCGGCGAATATGAACTTCCTGTTGGAAAGATAATAAAACTTTTCAAAGGTGGCAGAAAGGAGGAGAAGGGAAATGCTGCTTGATGTAAAAGGCATAAGCAAAAGTTTCGGTGGCGTTAAGGCAATACAGAACTTCTCCCTTACCGCAGAAAAGGGTGACATAATCGGAATCATCGGCCCTAATGGTGCCGGCAAGACTTCAGCATTCAACGTTATATCAGGCGTATATACGGCAGATGAGGGAACGATTCTGCTGGATGGAAAAAATATAACAAAAATGGAACAGTATCAGATCACACGTGAAGGTATTTCTCGTACCTTCCAGAATATAAGGCTTTTTAAGGGCTTGACTGTTTTGCAAAACGTGATGTGCGCTTTTGATCCCCTATCCAAATACTCCATACTCGGCGGTCTGCTTCCGACGCCAAAGCGTATTTCCGAGGAAAGAAAAGGCAGAAAGATGTGCGAACATTATCTTGAGGTTGTCGGATTGCTGCCATATAAGGATGAACGCCCTGAAAATATGGCGTACGGGCTTCAGCGCAGGCTTGAGATAGCAAGGGCCATTGCCTGTGAGCCAAAGGTGCTCCTGCTGGATGAACCTGCCGCAGGCTTGAATCCGACAGAGGTAAAAGATTTAACCGAATTGATTGAAAGGTTGAGCAAGGACTTTGGATTTGCAATTTTGCTTATCGAACACAGGCTTGAACTTGTAATGGGTGTTTCGCAAAAAATATATGTACTGAATTTTGGAAAGACGATTGCTGTAGGCACGCCTGATGAGGTAAGAGAAAATCCGGAAGTCATAAAGGCATACCTGGGGGAGGAGGAAAAGAAATGTTGAGTGTCAAGAACTTAAGCGCCAGCTATGGCCATATCGAAGCTTTAAAAGATGTCTCAATCGAAGCTGAAAAGGGTCAAATCGTAAGTATAATAGGTTCAAACGGTGCTGGTAAAACAACGCTTCTTCGCTGTATTTCCGGCTTGATAAAGCCGACTTCAGGTACAATAGAATTTCTAGGCGAACCTATACCAAATAAGCCTCACAAGGTGGTCAAAAAGGGAATCATCCATGTTCCTGAAGGCAGACGTACATTTTCAGGTCTTACCGTAAAGGACAACCTGCTTATTGGAGGATACTTGTTCAAGGGCAAAGAATTAGAAGACAGCTTGCAAAGGAATTATAAACTTTTCCCGATTTTAAATGAACGTAAATCACAGTTTGCAGGAACGCTTTCCGGCGGTGAGCAGCAGATGCTTGCGATAGCCCGCGGGTTGATGTCTAAACCTAAGCTCATGCTTTTGGATGAACCGTCGCTTGGACTTGCGCCTATTATCGTAAACCAGATTTTCGATTTGATTAAACGGATACGCGATACCGGAATCACAATACTCTTAGTCGAGCAAAACGCCCGCAAAGCGCTTAGCATATGTGATAAGGCATATGTGCTTGAAAACGGCAGGATAACCTTAAAAGGCACGGGTTGTGAGCTTTTAAATTCTGACAAAGTAAAGAAAGCATATCTTGGGAGCTAAGAGCTGACTAAAAGTAACAGTTCGAGAATCAAGACACATAGAAAGGAATGATGATTTTTATGGTTGGTAAAGAATTGTTTAAAGCAATGTCGGAAGGCAAAATGCCTGAACGGATTCCTTTTGTGCCTGTCATTTATGAACACGCTGCAAAAGTGATAGGAAAACCTATGTCTGAACTTTGCCAGAGTGCAGATCTGCTGGTTGAAGCGCAGCTAAAGAGCTATGAACTCTATAAATATGATCTTATTTCTGTCGGAGTCGATATATATAATGTTGAATACGAGGCAATGGGTGCAAAGTTTGATTATACGGATAAGGATAGTCTGCCCGCAACCTCAGATATACTGGTTAAATGCAAAGAAAATTTAAAGGGGCTTAAAGTACCGGATCCGCAAAAGGACGGCAGAATGCCCATGTTTTTGGATGCAGCGGAGAGAATCAATAAAGAAGTGGGCAGCGAAGTTGGCGTAAGCGGAACTATAATGGGTCCTTTCACGCTGGCTGCAATTGCACGCGGATTTGAAAATATCATAATGGATATGATAGATGATCCTGAATTTGTTGAGGAGCAGTTGGAATTTGCCCTAGAGGTCGTACTTGAATATGGCAAAGCTTTTATTGACAGAGGAGTGGGTGTGGCGATCAATGAATCATGGATTGCGCCTCCGCTGCTTTCACCATCATTTTATAAAAAGTATGCTGTAAAGTATGAGAAGAGATTGATTTCTGAATTGAAGGAATATGGGGCGGCGTCGGTTGCGCTTATCAGCGGTGGGAGGACGACTCCCATAATTTCCGATATGGCAAGCACGGGTACATCGCTTTTGATGTGCGATTATTCAAATGACCGCAAGCTGTTCAAAAAGTTTTGCATTGAACATGATATCATATTGCGTGCAAGCATTGAGTCTAAAATAGTGTCAAATGGAAGCGATGAGGATATCTACAAGGAAACAAAGGCTGTAATCGATGACTGCGCCGATTATAACAAATTTGTAATGGGATGCGGCGTTGTAGGATATGATACAAA
>CALCDS010000235.1 GCA_937900065.1 uncultured Clostridiaceae bacterium
ATAAGCCTTATCCAAAAAATGTTTCACGTGAAACAATCTTCGAAAACGCTTGATACTGGCCACATAGAGGGCAATCGGTATAAATATACATATTAAAAATGCATCTTTTGATTAAGGGATCAACCGGATTCCAAAGAGTAGATTTGTACTTGACAAATACCATTTGGAAAAATATATAACAGCTGCTACAGCCCACCTAAATGAAAAAGAAAAAAGAATACATACAACTTGACACTCTATCTTTATTATTCAATCGGTAGCCTTTTTCCCTCATATAATATATAATATATAATGCAATTTGTATAAAATTATTAAAGTATAATGTTGATTTTTTGAGCAATCCAAGTGAGTGGTGCGAACACTTTTGATAAGTTCTTGATGAGCGAGGGAATAGAGCATTAGAACTTAAAAAGTGCTAACAGATAAGCGGGTGCCCAAAAAATCAATAGTTAAACAGAGCCAATTATTCAAATAGATTATACCCGTTTGAGAGGTTGTATAAATGTTATTAAAAATAGATAATATGGATATATTTTATAAAACGGCAGGAAATGGAGAAAAGGTTGTGCTTCTTCACGGATGGGGCGGTTGTGCAGATAGTTTCCTTCCGGTTTTCAATTATCTTTCAACGAAATATAATGTATATGCTTTAGATTTCCCGGGATTTGGACAATCGACACGGCCTGACGAGCCGTGGGGTGTTTCCGATTATAAGGATATGCTTTATAAATTTTTTGATTGCCTGAATATCGATAAGGCTTCAATAATAAGCCACTCGTTCGGCGGAAGGGTATCAATAATGTTTGCAGTCGAGCACCCTGACAGAGTAGAGAAAATGGTTCTTGTGGATAGTGCCGGACTGCTGCCTAAGAGGACGTTTAAGTATTATTTCAAGATCTATAAGTTTAAGCTCATGAAAAAAATTTTTACGGCTTTTACACCAAAAGATAAAATGAATGAAAGGCTGGAGAAATTCTATAACAGATATGGTTCCAAGGATTACAAGGAATCCGGTAAAATGCGGCAGACATTTGTTAAAGTAGTCAACCAGGACTTAAGAGAATATCTTCCCCGCATAAAAGCATCTACACTTCTCATTTGGGGAGATGAGGATAAGGCTACACCGCTGGAATTCGGAAAGATAATGGAAAAAGAAATACCGGATGCCGGGCTTGTAGTGTTTAAAGGAGCCGGTCACTTCTCATATCTTGAGAGGTTGAATGATTTTGATATAATCATATCTAAATTTTTCGAAGGGAATGAATAGCATGGTTGCCCTATATATAATCAGCATGGGGATATTTGCGGCTGGAGCTTATTTTGCACTTATAAAGCAGCTTCATATGGCTCAACTTGAAGGATATAAACAGGGCCAGTATTGGCGGTGGCTCAAAAGAAACATAAATATCTCTTTTTTCAGGGAATTTATAATATTGGTTCTGACAGCGTCGTTGGCTGCTGTATGTTATTTAACAAAATACCGGATTGTATGGATATATATTTACTTTTTGATCTGGTGTGGTGCAAATGCATATTTAGTAATCAAATTAAAAGACAAGACTGAGTCTAAAAAACCGCTTGTATTTACGCACAGAGCTATAAGGCTTTTAGCAGCGAATGTGTTTTTCCTTGCTTTATGGTCATTATTGAGTTATATTTATGCAGAGAATATTGTAACCTTTGTTTTGCTCTTGACATTTCTAAGGTTCCTTCTGCCTTTTAATATGCTTGTTTCAATGACTGTGATATACCCGCTTGAGATGCTGATACATTACAGGTATTTCAGGCAGGCACAGATGAAAATAAGCGGGATGAAGGATTTGAAGGTAATCGGAATCACCGGGAGCTATGGAAAGACAAGTACCAAATATTTTTTGCACACCATACTTTCAGAAAAATACAATACGCTTATGACACCCGAAAGTTATAATACGCCCATGGGAATCACCAAGGTGATACGAGAGCAGCTAAATAAGGATTATGATGTATTTATATGCGAGATGGGTGCCAGAAATATCGGCGACATAAAGCTGTTGTGCAGGTTGGTAAATCCGGCCATCGGGATACTGACTTCAATAGGTCCTCAACATCTCGAAACATTCAAAACGATTGAAAACGTGGCAAAGACCAAATATGAGCTCATACAGGCATTGCCATACTATGGTACGGCAGTGTTCAATGGGGACAACAGTTATTGCCTGAGCCTTGCAAGAAAGACAGGCATTGAAACGCTTATATACAGCATAAAAAATGATGATGAAGATGTTTACATAAGAGCAGAAGATATTGTAAGTTCAAGGGAAGGCTTAAGATTTAAGGTAAGAACTCAGGACGGGATCGATTTTGAATGCCGTACAAAACTATTGGGAAAGCATAATGTAAGCAATATGCTGGCTGCCATAAGCACGGCGTTAAGGTTGGGGCTTAGTCCTGATGAAATAAAAAGAGGGATATCAAATATAAAACCCGTGCCCCACAGGCTTCAAATTCTTGATACCAATAATGGAGTGATGGTCATAGATGATGCATTCAATTCCAATCCTGTAGGAGCCCGCGATGCACTCGAAACCATAAAGGAATTTACAGACGGTGACAGAATCATAGTGACTCCCGGCATGGTTGAACTTGGTTCCATTGAATACGAGGAGAACAGAAAATTTGGCAAAATAATGGCAGAGTGCTGCGATTATGCGATACTTGTAGGTGTGAAAAGGTCAAAGCCCATAATCAAGGGATTAAAGCAGGGCAATTTTCCTGAAGATAGGATCATAATAACAACGAGTCTTAATGAAGCCAGCAGCAAATTGGGATCCATCGTAAAACCAGGCGATACCGTTCTTTTTGAAAATGATCTTCCCGATAATTATGATGAAATGTAAAGCATAAGATTGGCGATAATGTCTATATAGTTGAAGTAAATTAAAGGAGGAGTAGTAATGCCCAAATTAAACATAGGTGTTATGTTTGGAGGACGCTCGGTTGAGCATGAAGTATCTATTATAACTGGGATTCAGGTCGCAGAAAATATCGACAGGTCCAAATATGATGTGACTCCTATATATGTAGCCAAGGATGGAAATTGGTATACCGGGGATGATATTTTAAATATAAAGAATTATAAGGATATAAATTCATTGCTCTCACGTTCAAAAAAAGTGTTTATGCCGCCCATACCTTCAATAGCAAACCTATATTTCTATCCGCTAAAGACAGGACTATTTAAAAAATCACCGGAATTCATAAAGCTTGATGCGATATTCCCGGCTTTTCATGGGATGCATGGAGAAGACGGAACCATGCAGGGATTGTTTGAAATCGCAAACATACCCTATGTCGGAAGCGTTGTCACAGGTTCTGCGGTTGGAATGGATAAGATAATAATGAAGGATGTATTTAAAGCGAATGACATACCTGTGGTAAATTACACCTGGTTCTTTAGAAAAGATTATGAGAATGACAGCAAAACGGTTATAGAGAAGGTAGAGGGCAAGCTTAAATATCCCTTGTTCATCAAACCTGCAAACCTTGGATCCAGTATAGGCATAAGCAAGGCATCCGACAGGGAAGGTCTTGTCAATGCTATTGAGGTTGCCTGTAAATATGATAGAAAGATAATAGTCGAAGAAGGAGTCAAAGACCCGGTTGAGATAAACTGCTCATGCCTTGGAATGGATGACGATGTTGTAGCCTCTGTATGTGAGCAGCCTGTATCCTGGAGAGAATTCTTAAGCTATGATGACAAATATATGAGAGGCAGCAGCACTAAGGGCATGAAAAGCGCGGCAAGGAAGATACCAGCACCTATCCCGGATGAAAAAACCGAAGAGATAAGGAATCTGACAACCAGGGTATTTAGAGCACTGGATTGCTCCGGAGTATCAAGGGTTGATTTCCTTATGGAGAAGGAAAGCATGAAGGTATATGTAAACGAGATAAACACGATACCAGGATCCATTGCCTTCTATCTCTGGGAACCATGCGGAATAAGCTTTAAAGAGCTTGTTGATAAACTTATTGAAATCGCTTTGAAAAGCTATGCTGAAAAAAACAAAAATATTTACACATATGATACTGAACTTTTGCTTAAAATAAGTTCAGGCGGCACTAAAGGCGGAAAAATGGTAAAGTAACCAGCCAATATGCCTCCTATATGAAATATATAGGAGGTGTATATTTTTTAGTTTTAGGCTATGTTAAAGTATAGCG
>CALCDS010000236.1 GCA_937900065.1 uncultured Clostridiaceae bacterium
TTTGTCTGCAACCATGGCTATGAATTCTGAATTTGTAGGTTTTCCCTTGCTGTTATGAATGGTATAACCGAATATCTTATTTATGGTTTCAATCTGTCCTCTCGACCATGCAACTTCTATGGCATGTCTTATGGCTCTTTCAACGCGGCTGGCTGTTGTATTGAACTTCTTTGCTATTGAAGGGTAAAGTTCCTTTGTGACTGCGCTTAAAAGCTCTATATCGTTGACAACCATGAATATTGCTTCTCTAAGGTACAGGTAGCCCTTTATATGTGCCGGTACGCCTATCTCATGTATTATATTGGTAATCTCGGCTTCAAGATCATTATCCGTGAAACCGGATTTTTGTTCCTCATTAAGAAGCAAAGGCCTTCTGATCTCCTGGCTGGCAAGATTGCTGTTCATGAGCTCTCTTATCCTGTTTACAAACACATCGAGTTTAAATGGTTTTACAACATAATAATCGGCTCCGAGATTTATAGCGCGCTGTGTGATTTTATCCTGTCCTACGGCCGACAATATGATTATCTTGGGTATGCTGGGAAGGTCTGACGTATTTAGCTTTTCAAGAACCCCTAATCCATCCAGATGGGGCATTATTATATCAAGCACCAGCACATCGGGAGATTCCTCAGATACCAGCTTAAGAGCTTCCACTCCATCTTTCGCTACTCCCACAACCACAAAGTCGCTTTCTTTTTTCATGTAATCGCAAAGTATATTGCAAAACTCCTTGTTGTCATCAGCAATAACTATTTTTATTTTCTTTTCCTCCATTTCTCTCCCCCCACATTAAATTATTTTCCATATGTTAACAATTATCTATTCGACAAACTGTTAAATATTCCTTCTTAAAAAAATAAATACTCAAAATATTTTTTATAATTAATTTATTCGCTATCAAAACATAATAAAAATAGTTTGAATCTAGCAAAGTATAAAGTTTTTGCACAATATATGTTAATACGATGTATCGATTTATACTATAAAATCAACTATATAGAGAAATATATGGATAACCAAATTTAAAAATAAAAAAATTAGAAAATTTTCAATTTAAAACTTGGTTCATTATAAAAAAAGGAGGAATATCCTCCTTCATTTATAACCTGCGATTTTTCATATATGCCTATTCCGGCTTCTTTAAGCATCCATTCTATATATATTCCATATCCCATATCAGGCCTGTTTATGAATACATGGGTTACAGCACCTACAAGCCTGCCGTCCTGTATTATCGGGCTTCCACTCATCCCCTGTACTATGCCGCCCGTTTTCCCTAAAAGCTCCGGATCGTTTACCCTTATTATCATGCTTTTGGGATTTGGTTTGGTTTGATTCGTCAGTTTTTCTATTACAATGTCATATGCCTTTACATCGGTACCGTTTATTGTCGTAAGCATTTTTGCCGGGCCTTCCCTTATCTGATTTTGAAGGCCTATCTGTATGGGTTCGCTATATATATTGTTCACTACCTTTTTATAAGCTTTTCCGTAAATGCCGCATATAGTATTCTTTTTTATGACCCCTATCTCATCTTCATCGTCTATAAAAAGTCCCTTTAATTCTCCCGGTTTTCCCCTTACTCCAGGTTGAATCGATATAATCTTAGAAGGGACTATCTCCCCTGTGTCCACAGACAGCATTACGCCCGTATCTATATCGGTGATAGGGTGGCCGAGCGCGCCGAAACTTCCATCAGAAGGGCAATAAAATGTCAGAGTTCCTACACCTGCGGTGGAATCCCTTATCCAGGCACCTATCTTATATCCCCCATCATCTTTGGACTTTACAGGCTTTATCGACAACTCGCTTTCCTTTCCATCCCTTATGATCGTAAGCTTTAACGGCTTGCCTCCCGACATGCCGACCAATCTGGAAACATGGTCGCCATCTTTAACTGATGTTCCATTTATTTTCAAAATCGTATCCCCTGCCTGCACTCCGGCTTCTTCTGAAGGATTGTATTGTTTGCCGTCGGTTCCGGCTACAGGAGAAATTCCAACGACCATAACTCCTTTTGTCGTCATCTTTACACCTATAGGTTGGCCGCCGGGTATCACCTCTATTTGGGGAATTACGTTTACAGTTATATGCTTTATCGGTATATGGCCGAAAAGCTTTATGTCAAAATCAGTCTTTCCATACTTACTAGATTCCAGTGTTAAAGGTGAGGATAAGCTAAATTTCAATTTCCCGTTTTTCAAGCTTGTTCCGTTAAATTTCAATATTTCATTTTCCCTTGTGTTTATGCTTATATTTATCGGAAGTTTAATATCAAATAAATGCTGCTCACCTTCAAGCAGCAGTATATCGTCAGGCATTTCAGAAATCCTAATAAAAATAAGTGAACACAAAATAATCGTACAACATATAAAAAATAATGTTAGCTTCCTTAGCTTTTCCCTATACAGTCCAACCACTCTCCTGTCGTCCCACAGAAGCCATCCTTTTCTCCTTTGTGAGCCAAAATCCTAAGTTTAAATTAACCTGTTTGAAATTGTTTTATACTATAATAAATTTTCAAATATGGTAAAACATCAGCAAATGAAAGAGCATGAGGAAGAAAATTTAGAAAAGAATATTATTTATGGATAAAAATTCAAAAGCCTGAAACATTAAAATCTTAATGTTTCAGGCTTTTGCCTGGTTAAATGAAAGTTTAAATCACAGTTTCAGTTTATTATAAAATAAAGTCCATTTATCTATTGCTTTTTAATAAAATCACGCTTTATACCTTTAGCCATGTTTATCATCTCTTCAGCATGCCTTAAAGTGAGGTCTGTTATTTTAGCGCTTCCAAGCATCCTTGCGAGTTCATTGACCTCGGATTTATAATCGAGTTTTTTAACAGTGGTCCTTGTTTTCCCTGAGGATACACTCTTTTCAATATAAAAATGAGTATCAGCCATTGAAGCTATCTGTGGAAGATGGGTCACGCATATCACCTGGTGGTTCAATGATACCTCGCTTAGCTTCTCTGCCACGGCTTGAGCCGCACGTCCGCTTATTCCCGTATCAATTTCATCAAAAATCAAGCAAGGTATTTTATCGGTATCGGCAAATACGATCTTTATAGCAAGCATTATCCTCGATGTTTCGCCTCCGGAGGCTATTTTTGAAAGCGGTTTGACAGGTTCTCCCGGGTTGGTTGAAATCAAAAAGCTGACAGAATCCATGCCTTTTTCACTATATGATATCTGTCCATCCTTTTTTAAAATGTCCATTGATATTTCAAACTTGGACTTATCCATTCCTAAAAATCTTAGTTCATTTGTTATCCTCGACTCAAGCTTTTTTGCAATCTTTTTTCTGGCATTTGAAAGTTCGTTTGATTTTGATTTTAGATTTGACATATCGACTTCCAGCTGCTTTCTTAGTTTCTGCGCAGTTTCCTCGCTGTTTTCAATGGCTTCTATTTCCCTACATATCGAATCCCTGTATTCCAATATGTCTTTTATGGTCTTTCCATATTTTCGCTTGAGCCTGTTTATCAAATCCAGTCTGTTTTCAACCTCGTCGATCCTATTCGGATCAAAATCTATTTTGTCCCTGTATTCCCTTATATCGGATATTGTATCTTCCAGAGTATAATATGTATCTTCTATTCTCTTATATATGCTGTTTATCTTTTCATCTATACCAGATATAGTACGAAGCTCTGAAATCACGGACCCAAGCTTGTCAAAAATAGGCTCGCCCTGATTTCCGTTTTCATACATTGAACTATAGCATGAAGAAAGAACACTGTAAAGCTTTTCCGAATTGTTTAATATATTCTGTTCCTTTATAAGCTCCTCTTCTTCACCGACCTTAAGTTTAGCAGCATCTATTTCTTTTACCTGGTAATCAAGAAGGCTCAGTTTTCTTTCCCTTTCCGTTTCATCACCTGTAATCGATTTAAGATTTTGCTTTACAAGCTGTACTTTTGCATATATGGTTTTCACTTCATCTTTTAAACCCGAGATAAAGCTACCGCCGAATGTATCAAGCAAATCTATATGGTAACTCTCATTTAAAAGGGATTGATGCTGGTGCTGTCCATGTATATCAATCAAAAAGTTTCCTATTGTTTTTAAAACTGATGTGGTGACTACATTTCCATTGATACGGCATATGCTTCTTCCCGATGTATTAAGTTCCCTGTAGAGTATCAAAACATCATCATCCGTACTTAAGCCGTAAGTCTCCCTAGCATTTTTAAAATCGTCGGTATCGACATTCTCAAATACAGCCGTCACTTCGGTTTTATCGGTTCCCGTTCTTATAACATCCTTCGATGAGCGCTCTCCAAGTACGAAATTTACAGAATCAATTATTATGGATTTACCGGCTCCGGTCTCTCCCGTCATTATGTTAAGCCCTTTGCCAAACTGCAGTTTCAAATCATCTATTAAAGCAAAGTCTTTTATTGAAAGTTCAAGGAGCACGTGTATTCCTCCTATTCGTTGAGCAATCTCTTTAACCTGCCAACGATCTCTTCAGCCTTTTGGTCAGTTCTAGTAAGCACAAAAATAGTATTATCGCCCGCAAGTGTCCCGACGATGCCGTCAAATTTAAGAGAATCGATCGTCTCAGCTGCAGCCGGCGCTGAACCCGGTATTGTCCTTATGACAATAGTATTGCCCACATAATCTATAAGAAGCACCGTATGAGAAAAGATTGAAACGAGTTTATCTGAAATCATATTTTCCGAGGGAGCTATTGAAGCATATTTATATTTGCCTGTATCGGATAGTACTTTAATGAGTTTTAATTCCTTTATATCCCGGGATACGGTAGCCTGGGTGACATCAATACCCGACCTTTTTAGTTCCCATGCAAGCTCTTCTTGAGTTTCAATATCTTTATTATTGATAATCTCAAGTATTTTGGCATGCCTTGCAATTTTCATATGTTCTTTCTCCTTTCATATTCATTATAATTCGTTAACTCCATAATTGTAGAGTTAACGAATTTCATGGATTGTTTCCTCTATTTATTTTTAATTTTAAAATTAACAATCCATATATTTATGCTTTTACCTTTCTGACAGTTTATTCCTCAGAACATTGTAAAAGCTGCTTCCTGCAAGTTTTATGAATTGAGCTTTGTAAGGTGCCTTTTTAATGATCACCTTTTCATCAGGTTCAATTTTACTTTCCGCCTTCCCATCAATGCTCAAAAATGCATCACCTTTACTTCCTATCAAGTCAGCTTTTATAAGCTCGTCTCCTGAAATCACGATGCTTGACCTGTCAAAAAGTGAAAGAGTACATATCGGCGTAAGCGACATAACTGAAAGATCCGGGCTTAAAATCGGACCGCCTGCTGAGAGGGAATATGCCGTGGAACCGGTCGGGGTTGACACAATAAGCCCGTCGCCATTCAATGAAAAAGCCATTTCATCGTTTATATAAACATTTATTTTTATTACTCTTAGAAGTGCTCCTCTTGATATTACCACATCATTTAGAGCATTATAAACTTTATTTTTGTCCCTATTGCATAATGAAGCTTCAAGCATAAACCTGCTTTCAATCGTAATATTTCCGTTTATGACCGTATCGAGCGATTTAAACATATTTTCTATCTCAGCTTCCGCTAAAAAACCGAGATGGCCAAGGTTTATACCGAGCACAGGTGTTTCATACACAGACGCATCCCTTGCGGCATTTAAAATCGTACCATCACCGCCAAGTACGACTATAAAATCCGAATCTGATAATATTTCGGAGCGTGTGGCTCCATACTTAGGTATATCCAGCATCTGGGCCGCATCTTCAGCAAGCATCGGAATTCTTTTTCTGCACTTTGCCCACTTTACGATCGAGTTCGTTATTTTTAAATCAGTATCTTTTGTTCTGTTTACAATTATTCCTATTTTATTCATAAATACTCCTGTATTTTTATTATGTCCATATATAAATTACCATATTTTTATGTAACAATTCAACATAAAAATGCATATCATTCAGTTCAATAAAAAAATATATCCGCAGATATATTCCGGTTTAGGAATCTATGCCTTTGCAAACACGGCATTATGCGACTCGTCGATGATTTTTTGCACTGCCCTATCTATATCGTCGATTCCGTCTTTGTTCCAATTATTTTTTAGGCGAAGCAGATATTCGATATTTCCTTCAGGACCTTTTATAGGAGAATATGAAAGGTCGATTATGCCAAACCCGTTTTCCTTTGAAAAATTTATTATATCTTTCACGACATCTGCATGAACTTTTGGATCCCTTACAACCCCATTTTTGCCGACCCTGTCCCTTCCGGCTTCAAATTGAGGCTTTATCAAACATATTATATCGGCTCCGTCTTTTACCAGCTGCTTTACCACAGGAAGTACAAGCTTAAGAGATATAAATGAGACATCTATAGTGCATATGTCACATAAAAATCCAATATCCTCTGGTTTGACATACCTGATGTTGGTCCTCTCCATCAATTTTACCCTTGGATCATTTCTAAGCTCCCAGGCAAACTGGCCGTACCCGACATCTATGGATACAACTTCCCTGGCGCCGGATTTAAGAAGACAGTCAGTGAAACCGCCTGTCGATGCTCCCACATCGATAGCAGTTTTATCTGCAACATCTATCAAAAATTCCTTTAAGGCTTTTTCAAGCTTTAGTCCTCCCCTGCTCACAAATGGTATTGACTTACCCTTTATCTGGATTTCAGAATCTATATCAACCATGTCGCCCGCTTTATCGACTCTTCGGTTATCTGCAAAAACAATACCTGACATTATATTCCGTTTTGCCTTTTCACGTGTAGGGAAAAAGCCTTTTTTAACAAGAAGTAAATCTATCCGCTCTTTCATAATATGTTATCTCCTTAAACCATCTTCATTATGGCACGAATTATTCCGTTTTTATCTAAATTATATTTTTTGAAAAGTACATTGACATTTCCATGGGGTATGAACATGTCTGGGAAACCCATCACTTTAATATTTTTCCCGGTTATATTGTTTTCACTTATGAGTTCAAGTATGCTGGAACCAAACCCCCCGCTTACCACGTTGTCTTCAATAGTGATTATATTTTTGTGTTTCCTGATTTCATTCAACAGACCTGACTTATCAAGAGGCTTTACAAATCTGGCATTTATCAGTTCGACCCCTATGCCTGACTTTTTAAGCTCTAGGGCTGCCAAATATGCGTGACTTGTCATCCTGCCTGCCGCAATGACAAGTATATCCTTTCCATAAAGCAATATCTCTGATTTATAAGGAACGACATGAGATGTATTTTGATATGTCAAACCTTCGACATCTGAGCCCCTCGGATATCTTACGGCCACGGGACATTTCAGTTCAAATGATAGTTTGAGCATTTCCCTCAGCTCATATATGCTCTTTGGGGCCATGACCACAAGATTAGGCATTTGCCTTAAATATGAAAGGTCAAATATTCCCTGGTGGGTCTCACCATCTTCTCCAACAATTCCACCCCTGTCGATTGCCAAGACCACGGGAAGCTTTTGCATGCATACATCCTCCATTATCTGATCATAGGCTCTCTGAAGGAACGTGGAATATACCGCAAACACGGGTTTTAAACCCGAAGACGCAAGTCCGGCTGCAAGGGTGACCGCATGCTGTTCGGCAATACCCACATCAAAAAACCTTTTAGGAAAAGTTTTTGCAAATTCATCAAGTCCGGTTCCCTCCCGCATGGCTGCGGTTATGGCAACGATATTTTCATCTTCCTTTGCGAGCTTTACAAGTTCATCCCCAAATACGTCCGAATAGGTTGTTTTGCGCTTGCCTAGAAGTTCGCCTGTATCAACATCAAAAACTCCTATGCCGTGAAATTTATCAGGTTCTTTTTCCGCCAGCTCATACCCTTTTCCTTTTTTTGTAACAACATGTATTAAAACCGGTCCCTTTATTTTTTTAGACCTCTTTAATACTTCCTTAAGCTTATCAATATCATGTCCATCAATTGGTCCAAGGTATGTAAATCCAAGATCTTCAAAGAGCATTCCCGGAACGAGCAAATATTTAAGGCTGTGCTTTAATTTTTCAATCATGTTTTTCATATGGATGCCTATACCGGGTATTTTTTTAAGCATTGTTTCAAAATCCTTTTTGAATTTGAAATATGCAGGTTCAGTTCTCATCCGGCTTAAATATACTGATAAGCTTCCCACATTCTTTGAAATAGACATCTGATTATCATTCAGTATTATGGTAATATTGGTATTGCTGTCCCCAGCATCATTCAAAGCCTCAAATGCCATGCCGCCGGTTAAAGCGCCATCGCCGATTATAGCCACCACGCTGTAATCTTCGCCCTTTATATCTCTTGCTCTTGCCATGCCAAGAGCAGCTGAAATCGACGTACTGCTGTGTCCGGTTTCATATATATCATATATGCTCTCATCTCTTTTAGGAAATCCGCTAAGTCCGCCAAACTTTCTTAATGTATCAAACCTATCCTTCCTTCCGGTAAGTATCTTATGTATGTATGTCTGATGACCTACATCCCATATTACCTTATCCTTGGGAACATCATATACGCAATGGACTGCAAGCGTCAGTTCAACCACACCAAGATTTGAAGCCAAATGTCCTCCTGTCTTGGATACTTTCTGTATTATAAAATTCCTTATCTCGCTTGCAAGTTCTTTCAATGTTTTAGTATCAAGATTTTTAATGTCTTGGGGAAAATTTATTCTGTCCAATATATCTCCCATTATAGTCCATATCCCTTCAAGTTATTCTATTGTTTGCATTTCATAATCAAGATTAGTTCAGTTAAAAATAATCCCTCTATTTAATTTTTACTAATTTTCCAAGTTCTTCAGCAATATATCCCAACTCGTATATTATACTGGTTGATTGATTTATTGCAATATATTTTCCAATAGCTTTGCCTCCGACAGTCAATGCAGCGATGGTTGCACTTAAAATTATCGATGATATGGTGCTTGCATATGGTGAATAGGATAATGAAAGTTTTGCTATTATCACAGCACCTGCCGCACCGCTGAGTATGCTGCATATATCACCCACCACATCATTGCAAAAATTAGATATCTTGCTTGCATTTCTTACCATGTTGATAGATGTCTTGGCTCCAATCACTTTTTTTGAAGACATCGAATGAAAAGGAGTTTCATCTGCAGCAGTAACTGCCACACCTATTATATCAAATATTATTCCTATCATTACAATTGTTATCAAAATAATAAATGCTACTAATACTTGAACATTTCTTAGCAGCACTTCAGATATGAGGCTTAAGCCTCCTGAAACAAAAAAGGTCAAAAAAATAATCTGGAGTACCCACTTTTTGCTGAAATTGCTTCCAGAAGATTTCTTTTTACCGAGTTTAAATTTTTTTTTCATGTATAAAATATTCCTCCATAATATAAAATAGGTGGTGACATATTGAGTAAAATTTGCGGCTTAGGTCCAGCAGGATTTCCCGCACCCGGTACTGAAATGTCGCCATCCCAGCGGTTTCCCATTAACCGGAAGCTTGCCGTGTCACCAACAGCATGGCTGGATTACCACTTAGTCCACACTGCAATCCCCAATATGTCTTGCGATGAAACAGTCTAGGAGATTTCCTCGACAATCTCATCCATTCCTAGCCTCTTTTGCAAAATATGTTTCTGCAGCAATGGTCCCGATCCATTGGCCAATGGTTCAGGGCCAGACCTGTATCCCCATATAATGCTCAAGGCAGGCTACGCTGCATGTAGCAACAGATGCACCACATTGCAGGTTTACCCCCAAGCCGTAAAACAAACTTACGCGCTTGGGCCTCCACGGAAGCAGGGTCATGCATCACATGCCGTTGCGAGATGCCCCATCCCCCTTACTCCCAGCACCAACCGCCAACTGGGCGTCAGCGGCCAGCACAAGGAACTTCATCGATGTGCCCTTATGCGGATTTTTAGCCCCGCTTTCAAAATGGATAGAATTGACTAGAATACTGCACCACCTATTAATTTAATATTATATCATTTCACATAATATAACGAGTTCCACTATGAAAAAATTATATCATATTAAGCATCACTGTTCAACGGCCATCAAACTATATAATAATGGCAGTTATGGTACCTACTAGGGCTCCTGCAATCACTTCGATGGGAGTATGTCCTATCAGTTCCTTTAGCTTCTCCTGATGGACCTTTCCGGTACTTTGCATATCCTCAACTATCGCGTTTAAAACCCGCGCTTGCTTTCCGGCTGCCCTTCTGACACCGGCAGCATCATACATTACCACGAGCGAAAATGCAAAGCATATTGCGAATTCAGGTGAATCAAATCCAAGCTTTTTCCCAATCGAAATTGAAAGAGCTACAACAAATGACGAATGGGAGCTTGGCATACCCCCAGCTCCGACCAATCTTTTAAAATCAAACTTTCTTTTATTTAAAAATACGAATATGACTTTCAATACTTGTGCTATAACCCATGCATATGAAGATGTTATCAGAATGTGATTATTATATATGCCGCTTAAAACATCCACTTGCTTACCTCCTTAAAAATCCCTTTTCAATAAATAATCGGTGAGCTTATATAAAAATTGGGCCCTATCGCCGTAATGTTTTAGTGCACATATCGCTTCCTCTGTTAGGCTAGCTGCGGCATCTTTTGATTTTTCTATCCCATATAAACTTACGTAGGTTGCTTTGTTGTTTGAAGCATCGCTTCCTGTATCTTTGCCTAGTTTTTTATCATCGCCACATACATCCAGTATATCATCTATTATCTGAAATGCCAGACCAAGATTTGAGCCATACAAGCCAAGCCTTTTTATGTCGTCATCATCAGCGCCCGATATTATCGCAGATGACTTCACTGCTGCTTTTATCAGGGCGCCTGTTTTGTTTTTGTGCATGTACTTTATCAGTTCCATGCTCATTGGTTTGCCTGTATTCTCTATATCAACGGACTGGCCGCCTATCATGCCGTGGATTCCTGATGCATGGGCTATCTCAAGAACTGCTTTTACATATTTGCCTCCATTGTTTTTATATGCATGTTCAAGCATATGCTCAAATGCAAAATTCAAAAGTCCGTCTCCTGCAAGTATCGCCATTCCAGTGCCATAAACCCTGTGATTAGTCGGCTTGCCCCTTCTGTAATCATCATCATCCATACCGGGCAGATCATCATGTATAAGCGAATAGGTATGTATCATCTCGATTCCCGCAGCATAGGGCATTATATTTTCAAAAGGACAATCGAATATTTCAGCGGTACCGAGCATGAGCACAGGCCGCAGCCGCTTACCTCCCGCAAAAACGCTGTATCGCATGGAACTTAATATAGTGCCTATATGTTTGTCATCAGACGGTATTGTTTTATCGAGGTAATCGTTAATATCATTTTGATATTGTTTAAGCTCTGTATCAAAATCCATAACTAGCTCTCGCCTTCTATATCAAAGGGCGTTTCGGTCATATTGCCTGATTCGTCTTTTATAAGCAGCTTTACTTTCATATCGGCGTCATCAAGCCTTTGTCGGCATAATTTCAAAAGTTTTATACCCTCCTGAAAAGCATCCAGCGATTCGTCAAGTGAAAGCTTTCCTTCCTGAAGTACCTCTATTATCTTTTCAAGCCTGTCCAAAGCATCTTCATATTTGATTTCATTTTCCTTTGCCTTTTTTACCATATATATCTTCCTCCGTTACATCTTTTACATTGCACGATAAAGTCCCATTGTTTACAAGCACATCTATATTATCCCCTTTTTTAACTCTTTTAACATCATCTATAATCGTATTGCTATCAGACATATAAGCGATAGCATAACCTCTTGAAATGATTGAAAGGGGACTTAAATTGTCAAGGTTTAAGCTGCACTTTTTTATGGTTTCTCTTTTCATATCGAGTTTATATTTCATGAGAGAAACAAGTCTCTGATACATCGAATCAAGATACTGCCTTTTCTGATTGATCTGGAGTATCGGATTTAGAGTATACAAAAGTTTTTTCTGCTGCTCATAATCATATTTCTTGTTTTTGATATTATAAGCCATTAAACTTATGAGAGAATCAAAGCAGCTGTTGAGTTTATAAATCAAGCTTTTTTTATCGGGAACACACAGTTCTGCAGCAGCAGACGGCGTTGGAGCCCTAAGATCCGCTGCAAAATCTGAAATGGTAAAATCGGTCTCATGGCCTACAGCAGAGATTACAGGTATTTTGCTGTCATAGATAGCTCTTGCGACGCATTCTTCATTAAATGCCCAAAGCTCTTCTATGGATCCGCCGCCCCTCCCTACGATTATGACATCTATATCATCCATTTTATTTAAATCATATATGGCCGATGCAATCTGGCCCGGTGCCTCCTCGCCTTGCACAAGCACAGGATAAACAAGAACATCGACTATAGGATAGCGTCTTGAAATTATATTTAAAATATCCCTTAATGCGGCTCCGGCTGAAGAAGTCACAACTCCTATCTTAGACGGGTATTTGGGTATGGGAATTTTATGCTCTTTATCGAATATGCCTTCAGATTCAAGCTTCCGTTTCAGCTGTTCAAATGCCATGTACAATGCACCCAAGCCGTCGGGCTGCATATTGTCTACATAAAGCTGGTACTGCCCGTCTCGCTCATAAAGAGACACGCTTCCATTTACGATTACGCTCATTCCATCTTCAGGTTCAAATTTAAGATTTATTGCCGAACTCTTGAACATAACACATTTTATCCTTGCATTATCATCTTTAAGCGTAAAGTATAAATGGCCTGAATAATGATGTTTAAAATTTGAAATCTCACCTTTTACAGATACCCTGTTTAATATAACATCACTCGTTAAAATTCTTTTAATATAGTTTGTTATCTGCGATACCGTCAATACTTTTATAAACATTTGAGAATATTTGCCTCCACCAGGTTTTCTATTAGCATCGTTGTCGTCATCGAACCGACTCCGCCCGGCACAGGCGTAATATAGGATGCGACTTCACATGCTTCTTCAAAAACAACATCCCCCATAAGCTTGCCCTTAACCATAGTCGTACCTGCATCTATGACCACAGCGCCTTTCTTTATCATGTCGCCTGTTATAAGATTTGGCCTGCCTGCGGCTGAAACCAAAATGTCAGCTCGTTTTGTCTCTTCCTTTAGATTTTCAGTCTTTGAATGGCATATTGTAACCGTTGCATTTTCATTTAAAAGCAGAGCTGCCGAAGGCTTGCCCACAATATTGCTCCTGCCGACTACAACGGCGTGTTTGCCTGATATGTTGATTCCCGTATGCTTTATAAGCTTTAATATCCCCTTGGCCGTACATGGTATGAGACAGCTTTTCCTCGCATAAAGCTTTCCCGCATTCAAAGGCGTTATTCCATCAACGTCTTTTTCAGGCAATATCGCCGACACGAGCCTGTCTTTATCTATCTCCTCGCCTAATGGAAATTCAAGCAGTATCCCGCTTATTTTTGGGCTATCATTCAGCTTGCCTATAAGGTTTAGTATCTCTTCAATTTTAGAGTCTTTCGGAAAATAATAATTGTGAGTCAAAACTCCCATTTCACTGCATACCTTATCCTTGCTTTTAACGTATGCCTTTATAGACTCGTCATCCGATGTTATGATTGCAGCCAGACTCGGCGGTGTTTCTAAGTCTTTTATCGTTTGTTTCAGTTTTTCCCTCAAGTCCCTCGATATAACCTTTCCATCCAATATATTTGCTTTCATAAACTGCCTCCTTATCAATATTTCTTTAAGGAATGCGCCGATTCATTTTTATATTTTAGCTATATTTAACAAAGATGTTGATTTTGAGCATCCACATCTTGTTCACACTTTATAAGTTCTAAGGCTCTATTTTCAATATATCTGCTGCATAAAAGTGCAGTGCCGACTGAATTGTCGGTCGAATATCGTGAAGCACAAAAATGCACCCTGATTTTGCTGTGTTTAAATTCTTCAGTTATCCTCTCTCTTATATAATCGCTTGAGGATACTCCGCCAACAAAAAGCACATCGACATATTGCCTTTCATCATCTGAAAATATATCTTTTCTCTCCAGTAGAAATTTCAAGGATTTTATAATGCTTCTCGAAATATTTTCAAACACTGCCGCGGCTATATCTTCATGCCTGACATTCTTTTCAACCAATCTCTCTGCCGCAGTTTCAGGTCCGGAAAAGCTCATAAAGCCTTCTTTTGAAGATGATGGAATGATGCAGTTTCTGTAGTTTCCCGCAACTGCAAGCTTATCGAGCTTGTTGCCGCATGGAAATTGGAATCCCATAATGACCCCGATACGGTCTATGAACTGGCCCGCACTTAAATCAGTGGTTTTACCCAATATTTCTAAATCGAACCCGGGATTTTTAAATTTTGCTTTCAGTATTTCACTTGTACCGCCAGACAAATGAAGAGCTATGAAAGTCCCATTTGGACTGATGTTTGCAGAGTAAAGCCCTGCTTCAATGTGACCTTCCTGATGGCTCAACTTTACGACGGGTTTTTCGATAACTGAACTTAAAAAATCAGCAAAGCTTTCACCAGCCTTGAATACAGGCATATAAGAATAAGTATATGGACGTGGTTTTATGCTCACACCTATAGCATCGATTTGCAAATTCTTGATATCTTCCTTTATCATTTTTATAAGAATCGGAAGATTTTTCATATGTTGAAAAACAGCTTCTGACTGCTTAAGCCCTCTCATGCCGCTTTTAACAGTCAGAAGCCTCCTTCTATCTGATAATATGGTATTGCCTTCAACAACTGACAATGAAGAAGTATAATTGCTCGTATCTATCCCAAGTACAACAGTCATTTTGTCAATCCTCTTTTATTATACCAGACAATATGCCATTCACAAATGAGCCTGACTTTTCACTGCCGTATTTTTTAGCAAGCTCTACCGCTTCATTTATAACAACGCTGATAGGAGTGTCTGTATATTTCAATTCAAAGCTAGCCAATCTGAGAACGGTAAGGTCAATCCTTGAAAAGTGGTTGATTTTCCAATCCTTTGAATGATTTTCAATCAAGCCGTCTATTTTGTCTAAATTCTTCAGCGTGCCTCTGACAACAGTATCTATGTATTCTTTATCCTTTTTGCTCGGCTTTTTTTCTTCAAAGAAGTTTTCAAGCACTTCGTCGGCCTCATCCATTTTATAGTCTATTTCAAAAAGCAATTTCATTGCAGTTTCCCGTGATGATTTTCGGCTCAATATTCTCCACTCCTGTCATGTATTTATAATCAGTCCACTGTAAAATTAAATTTTCCCTTGATATAAGACGGACTGTTTTCTATGGTCATTTCCTCTGGATTTTTTTAATTTTATTATGGACAATCCATATTTTTGACACCTTGCATCTAAAATATCATATTATCATTTCCACCACGAAGGCAGGATTCTGTCAAGTATGTCAATCAAGCTTTCTTTGTTATCTATTTTTTTGCCTATGTAATATCCCAACAATACAAATAACGCAATCAAAAGTGTCCTGAAAAATCCAATAATCAGCATTAGGATTGCCAATACCAATCCCAATATAGAACCTATTATCTTACCATGGTTCTTGTTCAATATGTCAAGCAGATAATCCTTCAGCATCGCCCACACCCCTTATTCAACGCGAAGCGTATTTACCTGGGCTATATTATCAACCGTAACCTTTACTTCTTTTACACCTATTTCGGTTATGTTTTCTATATATGATTTTATATCCTTTTGAACTTCACTTACAACATTCGGTATGTTTACATCAGGCATCACCAAAAGCCTTGCATGCACGGTTATATTCCCTTCGCCTAAATATACAGATACTTTCACGTCTTTGATTCCGGATATTTTTTTTGCAACCTTTAATGAAAGGGATTCAAAAGTTTCCTTAGATATTTTTATATCCCCAAACTCGGCAGGCTTTACGATTCCCTTAGATGTTTTTCTGTCAGATAATATTCCTGAAAGCAAAAGCTTAAGGCTCACTATAAATATAATCACCCCAATCAATGAATAATACCAGTTATGGTACAAGTTATATGCTATATTTAATACAATATAATAAGGTACCAATTTAAAAGGCATAGAAACTATAAATAAAGATATAAAAATCATAAGCAACATATAGATTGCCAGTATTATCCTGCTTGTTATGCTCATATTACCGACCCTCCTTGGTATTCAAATTAACCCTCTGATATATCCAGAGGGTTAAGCATAATTATTTTAATCTTTGAGATTCCTCTTCCTTGAGTTCCTTATCTTTATCTTTACCCATATCTACGCCTTGTACGTTTACGTTTACTTCAACTACATTCAATCCTGTCATAGTCTCAATTGCTTTTTTTACATTTTCCTGTATTTGATATGCAACATCAGGTATCTTTACGCCGTAATCAACGATTACAAAAAGATCAACAGCCGTCTCTTTTTCACCGACAACAGCTTTTATACCCTTTGAAAGATTTTTAACACCTATTTTTTCGGCTATCCCGCCTACAAATCCGCCGCTCATTCCGGCAACGCCTTTTATCTCTGTTGCTGCCAGACCCGCGATTATGCTAACTACTTCTTCAGATATCTTTATAACACCAAATTTATTTTTCTCTGCATTTACCATTTCTTCCATCTATTTCACCCCCACTTCTGGTACAGGCGCACGATAGTTTAAATCCAAAAACCATTGCATCCAGTACAATCTTAATGATATATATTATATCAAAAACAGTATAATTTTACAAATATCTAAACACTGCTTTTGATTATTTATGGCTCTGTTTAACAAAGATGTTGATTTTGAGCATCCCGTTCGCCTTATTATGATTATGCCCAATTTTTATATAAAAAAAAGGTTCTCTTTAAAAGAGAGCCTAATATGAAAAATTTTATTATGATTTATAAAAGTTTATTTTCCTGTGTTCTCGGAAGATATTTCTCTGAGAAGAGCTCTGCCCATCTCTTTATCCTTATGCCTCTTCCATGCATGGAGTACCAGTGCAATCGTAACGACTCCATAGGATATGAACATTCTGAAATATTCTCCAAGCATTGCGGAGCCTGTAAGGTTTTTACCGGCCATAGGCATTACAACGAACATCAAGTGGAACAAAGCCGTTCCTATTATAGCATTGGGAATCGTGGCTTTACTTACAGTAGCGCCTCCTACGAGCAGTGAAGCCGCTGCAAAAAGCGATGCCTGATCTGCCCCGTTGTAAGTATTCAAGGTCCCGATGTTCTGGAGGTATATTATCTGGCCATAACATGCAAGCATGGTTGAAATTATTATTGATTCTATACGAGTTTTTTCAACCTTTATGCCTGAAGCATCGGCTACGCCCATATCCTGGCCGACAGCCCTCATATCCTGGCCTAATTTTGTCCTCCTAAACCACATTATAAAGATACAAGCAGCTGCAATCAACAATATCGTTCCAAAGGGCACATATACTTTTCCTATCGGTATGCGGATAAGTTTATCAAAACCGCCTGCTACATTTAAAGTTATTGCATTTCTAATACCGTATCCCCTTGAAAGAAGCAGTTTAGGGCTTTTTATAGGTATTATATTGCCGCAAAGGTAAAGCATGAAGAACTGATATATTCCTGATACAAAATAGCTCAACATCATCGAGGTAATCATCTCACGGCCCTTGGCCCTGTTTAATACAATTCCTCCGAAGTATCCCAAAAGTATCGCTATAGGGGTCCCAATCAATGCTGCCATAAAAAGTCCAAAAGCCCCATTGATTCCCCAATCAGTTATAAAGATAAGCCCTATCTGTCCTGCCATGGCACCCAAAGTCATGCCGAAGTTGATTCCCATACCTGCCATCACAGGAATCAAAAGCGACAGCACAAGGAAGGAATCCCTACAAAGACGCGTTACTATTTCTCTGGCAAGATACAGTCCGCTATAATTCGAAAGAGGTATAGCTATCACACTAATAGTAATAAACAATATTGGAACTGCGCTACCCGTTAAAAATCTCATGACTGATTGACTTTTTTGTTTCATATCTCTACCTCGCTTTCCTGGTGAGGGCATATACAATCATTCCGTTTGATACTATAATCCTTATAATCTCGGAAACATCTATGCTTATCGCGCTGTTGATTACTGAAGGCGTCATGGTAAGTATTCCTTGAAACAACAGTGTTCCTATTACAACATTTAGTATAGATGCTTTATTTACTGAAGCTCCACCAAGAAGTATTGCAGCTACAGATGGAAATATGAATGCAAGCGGAGCGCTGAACATCTGTATAAAACCAAAGCTCTGCTGATAAACGATCATTCCTATAGCTGCTAACACGGTCGAAAGGACAACAGATATTACCCTCATCTTATCTACATTGATACCTGCAGCCCTAGCATAATCGGGATTTGATCCCACTGCGGTTATCGCTGTACCGGTTTTAGTTTTAAAGAATGCCCATACAAGGAAACTCATCAAAGCGAAGAACAAAATCATTCCAATCGGAATTACAAAATTATTTGTTATCTTGATTGCCAGTATATCGCTTATTTGGTGAAACCAGTAATCCTGAACGCTTATTGTCACACGGAGCCCTTGACCTTTGAAACCCTGTACAGATGAAGGATTCTTAAAAGGAAGTGCAACCCAGAGCAAATTCATGAAAAATACAATCGAATAGCCAACATAAGTTGCTATTATCATCTCGTCGCCTTTTACCTTATTTAAAAGCAAACCATATGCAAGCCCTAAAATCGCTCCTACAATAATAGCTATTGCAAAGGCTACCAGTATCCCGGCCGTTCCTGTCAGTCTGAACTCCAAACTCATTACGGCTCCAAAAAGTCCTGCAACAAGTCCGACCGGAATTCCAAAGTTCAATCCGCATCCTGATTGAATCATAGGTACCATCGATAAAACAAGTACTGAGTTCATCCCGAAACGCACTATGACATCATTTAACGACATATCCGTGGCAACGCCAAAGAACGGCCCGGCAATGAACAAAGCCAGCAGGAACAAACCTATGATTATACGAGGCCATCCAAAATTTCTTATACCTTCCTTAACCCTGTTCATTGCTCTTCACCTTCCTCATTTAAATTACTTAGTCCTGACATAAGCAGTCCAAATTCAGCAGTGTCGGCATCAGGGGATAAGATTCCGGCTATTTTGCCTTCACTTACGATTGCAATCCTGTCACATATTGATCTCAACTCTTCAAGTTCGGATGAAACCATGATGATTGTAGTATCATTCTCATTATTATGGCGTCTCAATGAATCAAGCACCAGAGCTTTTGCTCCAACATCTATACCTCTTGTAGGCTCTGACACAAGCAATAAACTTGGCTCCATTGCAAATGCCTTAGCAAGGCATACTTTCTGCTGGTTTCCGCCTGAAAGCTGCCTGGCATGCTGTTTCGTACTTGTGCATTTTATCTGCAAAGCATTTACATATTTGTCTGCGCATTCTTTCATAGCTTTATCGTCACGCCATTTAATCAACCCGCCAAGCTTCTTTTTTATAAACCTATTTTGAACTTGCATTGCATTAAACGCTATATTCCAATCGATAGATTCATCTAGCAGAAGGCCTACTCCTCTTCTATCCTCTGATACGAATGCTATCCCGCCCTTTAGCGCATTAAAAGTTGAATTTAATGGCAATTCTTTTCCATTGAGCAAAACTTTCCCACCTGCAGGGAACAGTCCAAGTATCCCATTGGATATTCCAAGCTTACCCTGTCCGGCAAGTCCACCTATACCGAATATTTCCCCTCGTTTAACACTGAAGCTTACATCTTTTACAGTCTCACCCGGCATATCCACCCATAGGTGTTCAACATCAAGTATTACATCTTTATTGCTTTCACTTATATCTACATCTCTTACTTGTACAGCCTTTCTGCCTGCCACATCTCTTCCTACCATCCATTGTGCAATCTGCCTTACATTTAACCCTTCAGCAGGCTTTTCAACAACAACAACTCCATCCCTCAACACCACTATGGTATCGCAGACCTCAATAATTTCACGAAGCCTGTGCGATATAAATATAATCGAAATGCCAGAGTCAGCGAGTTTTCTCATTGCTTTAAGGAGTATTTCAGCCTCCGACTCAGTTAAAACAGCCGTAGGTTCATCCAGTATAAGCAGTTTGACTTTTTCCCTGTCAATTTCACGTGCAATTTCTATAAACTGCTTATGCCCTACCGGCATTTCGGATACGAGCGCATTTTCATCAAGTTGCACGCCCAAAGTATCAATCGCATCTTTGGCTATCTTCTTCATTTCCTGCCTGTCTAAGGTTTCAAACTTTTTCCCGAAGATCTTCGATATTATGCTGGGCTTTGTCTTTTCCATGTTTAACAATATATTTTCATATGCTGTAAAACCGGGTATGAGAGAAAATTCCTGATGCACCATTCCTATTCCTGCATTCAGTGCATCAAGCGGGCTTTTAAAATTTATTTTTTCTCCATCCAGATATATTTCTCCTTCGTAACCTCCAGTATCTGCGATTTCGTTCATACCGAAAATTATTTTCATCAATGTTGACTTGCCGGCACCATTTTCACCAACCAGACCAAGTATTTTGCCCTTTTCAAGTGAAAAATTAATGTTTTTTAATACTCTGTTTCCTTCAAATTGTTTGCCGACATTTTCGACACTTAATAAAACATTCTCTTTGGACATCATTTCACCTCTTAATCATACAAGAAAAGCATTTAACTACTATTACATATAAAAAAATCATCCACCTACAAAATGGTGGCTATATCATGCTTAAAATGTTTTATAAATACAAGATGCATTAGAAACGGCTCATAGATGAGCCGTTTCTAATGCCATAATCAATTATTTTATAGTATCATACTTTTCAGGAATTTTTTCTTTTGTCTGTCCAAGGTACCCTTGACCAAAAACATATGTGTCCTGGTATACCAATACGTGATTCTTCTTTTCTTCTCCTGTAGAAGCATCAACATAGTATGAGCCATTCCATTCTGCACCTGGAGTATACTTTTCGAAGCAAGCCATCAAGTCGTCAAATGAATCCTTCTTTGCTTTTCCTTCAACAACCCTCTTGCCAAATTCAGCAAGTGCTGCTGTGGAAGTGTATCCAAATGAGTAAGCCCAAGTCCCCATTCTCTTGTTTCCGCCTTTTTCAATTACAACCTGTTCAACCTTCTTAAGTATTGCAGGCCAATCTCCGGCTTCATCTTTAAGATCGATACCAAATGCTCCGGGATAACCCATGATAGGTGATGGAAGGTCAGGCTCAACGAATATAGCTCCAAGCTGTGCGACCATCTTTAAAAGAGGTTCGGTTTGAGCATCATTTGTGCAGAAGAAAGCTGTATCCTTGCCATATTTTTCAACCCATGAAGGCATTTTTTCAAGTATGAACTGCTGTGCCCCTGGGATTCCGACATCACTCATCGGGTCAGGTGCTGTTTCAGATGCAAATTTAAGTCCTAAATCCTTACAAGCTTCCTCCATTATTGATTTCCTTCTTGAAAGGAGTTCAATGCTCATATGCCTTGGAAATGAAATGTGAACAAATGTCTTTGCTCCCATCTTCTTTGCAGCTAAAACCATCAAGTAGCCACGTTTTACATTGTCCACATCAATGGCCAGATCTGCAGCCGACTCAATCATATTTGTATCTTCCTGAGGTGTTGATGCAAACAATAGTATATCAGGCCTTGAATCTCTGATCTTCTTGAATGCTGCAGAAGTACCAGGAACCGACTGGTTGACTACTATAACCTTCATGTCCGGATCATCTGCAAGCCCTGCGATCTGGGCTATAACTGTTTCCTGCTCATTCATGAAATTATCAGGATAAGTAACATGCTTTACTATTCCGCCGTTATCCGCATCACCGTATTCCTTGGTGAATGCTTCAGCAGCTCTTAATTCATCTTCCCCTTGTGATACTGTTCCAGTCACAATTCCTATATGGAATTTGGATGACGACTCTTCAGCATCCCCTTTCTGTTCAGAACTTGCTCCTTTGTTTCCGCAAGCAGCTAAACTCAGCATCATTGTCGCTACAATGAGTAATGATAAAAACCTTTTCAAATTATTCGCCCCCACTTTTACTTTTTTAAAATAATTTATTTTAATAATAAAATAAATTTCCAATAGAAATCCGCATTCACTGATTTTTACTGTTTTCCATAAAATATTTAATAATAATGTATTAATTTTGGACTTTTCGAATAGTTCAATTAGCTATAAAATCGAATGACGATGTTTATTGTTGTGCCTGAAAATCATAATGCCAAGCCAGCTTGACAGGACTTTTACACTTTCACCCATTTTTAATGCTTTACAATGATAATTGAATATATATAAATATATTTCTTATTTTAATGTATAATGGCAAAAAAATCAAATGTTTTGTGAAAAAAATGAATAATTTTTAAAAAGAAATTTCATATCTAATATAATAGTGGCATACCTGAATCGGTATGCCACTATGTTGCTTTATTTTTATATTGCTATTCTCTCGGTTGAACTATCACTTTTGTCGCGGGAAGTTTGGATTTCTGGCACACTATGTTTTTTACCTTGCTTATCTGATCAGCAGTAACATCCTTTGCTTTTATCGTCACATTTGCCTGATCATCATTGATAAATACAATTGCATCTTCAAAGCCTTGAGATTTTATTAGTGCTTCCGAAATCATTTCTACTTCCGAATTTTTCACAATCTCAAGAAGCTGATTTTCAGCTTTCGTTTTAGCCTCTTTGCTTGCGTTCCCGTCGTCTATCATATCTTTCAGGGTCTGCTTGCTGGATGCTCTCTGGCTCTCCCTCTCCAGCTTTATATCTATAAAGTATCCCGCTGCAACTTTACTGTTATTGACGGCAGAGTCGCTCATATCATCAGCTACTCCTGTCTGGAGCTCATTGTTTTTGTCCACTTTCATTACCCTGCCGTATTTTGTACTTACATACCCTGCTGCCACTACCAACAGAGCAAGAGTTATTACAATTATTGTCTTCTTTTTTAAGACCATCATAGGACTCTCCCCCTTAATATTAATTCGATACCTAAAAGAAATATATGATAAATTAAGTGATTTTATTTCTTTTTCATACAGTTATTTATAGTTAGCATACCTTAAAATTAAAAAATTCTTTTATTTAGGCTCTGTTTAACAAAAGTGTTAATTTTGAGCATCCTGTTCGCCAGTTCGCGCTTTTTAAGTTCTAATGCTCATTGCCTTGCTTATCAAGAACTTTTGCAAACTCACTTCG
>CALCDS010000237.1 GCA_937900065.1 uncultured Clostridiaceae bacterium
TCAAGTTAGCACTATTCCATGGATGATGCTGAATCTTTCTCAGTGGATTTGAATATCTCCAAGCACCTTGGAAGTATTTTGTTTAAGTATGCCAGTAACACGCCATAATTGGTTATCTTCACATTCTTTTCAGTGCACATGTCAATCCTGGTCTGCATGGCTTTGCGGTTCAGCATGCATGCGCCGCAGTGTATGACCAGAGCATATTCCTCAATATTTTCAGGAAAATCAGATCCCATTTTAAAATCATACCTGATCTTTTTACCTGTGTACTTGTTTAAAAGCATCGGTATCTTGACCCTGCCTATATCTTCATGGGAATAATTGTGTGTACATGCTTCGGAAATCAGCACCATATCGCCGTCTTTCAATTCTTCAACCTTCATTGCCCCATTCACCAAGGTGCCAAGATCGCCTTTATATCTGGCAAACAATATGGAAAAGCTGGTCAGCTTTATATCACGAGGAACGATCCTGCTTACATTCTTGAAAGCCTGGGAATCTGTGACCACAAGATCTGGGCCACTCATATCCGACAGAGCCGATTCAAGTTCGGAATCCCTTACCACATAGCTTTTGATTCCATGGTCAAGGCAATCCCTTATAAGCTGGACCTGCGGCAGTATTATCCTGCCTTTGGGAGCCTCAAAATCAACGGGCACCACCATCACCACCCTGCCATTGTAGGGTACAAGGTCTCCCACAATAGTTTCTTCAGGTTCATCCTCTTTAAGCCTTTTTATCAGTTCATCCTTAAGGCGCAATATATTTGTTCCCTTATCCGCTGATACGAACAATGCATTGCTGCAGACAGACTCCAATCTCTCCAGTTTCTCTTTCGATGCGGTATCGATCTTGTTGATTACGGTCATGTAAGGTATGCTGTATTTGCTGAATTGCTTCAAGGCATATTTATATGTATTTTGATCCGGATCGTTTATATCCATTACATATATTGCAAAATCAGTACTGTGAAGCGTCTTCATGGTGCGGTCTAACCTAAGTTCTCCAAGCTGACTGGTATCATCCAATCCTGCGGTATCCGTAAATACTACTGGACCGTAGGGTATCAGCTCCATAGTTTTCCTTACAGGGTCGGTTGTAGTACCCTCCACTGAAGATACTATGGAAATATCCTGGCCTATAATCGCATTTAGGAGAGACGATTTCCCCGAATTTGTTTTGCCGAATATCGATATATGCTTTCTGCTGGCAATAGGCGTTTCATTCATATCATTGTATTTTCCTTTCCCAAAGTATATTATCTCCTCTTGACATATCTGGAATCAACCCCACGCTTACAATCCTTCTGTCTATGCAGCTCCTGCATTCAGCAGCTTCTTCCCCGGTACAGACCTTTCCATCATACAATGCATACTTCTTTCTCACCCCAACAGGCGAAAGATTCGGCATGACAACATTGGCCCCTGCCCTCAATCCCTTTTCTCTTCCCATAGGGTCCACTGTGCCTAGTGCGGTGGTGGCCGGCAGAAGCACTTCAGGCAAAAGCAGTCTTATGATCGCTAAAAGCGTTACTGTCATCTTGACAGTGCCCGCTTTTTTCGAAGCCAGCACTGTATCCTTGTGGGGTATAAAAGGACCTATGCCGACCATATGGGGCTTAAGCTTCTTTAAAAAACACAAGTCCTCTACAAAATCTTTTAATGTTTGGTTTGGAAGTCCGACCATGAATCCGGCCCCCACCTGGTAGCCTATCTCTTTAAGGTTCCAAAGGCACTCTATCCTGTTTTCAAAGCTCATTCCCGGATGCAAACTATCATATAATTTTTTTGACGCTGTTTCATGCCTTAACAAATACCTTTCAGCGCCTGCATCATAATATCTTTTATATGATCCATAATCCTTTTCGCCTATGGACAATGTAACGGCACATGATGGAAATTCCTTTTTAATCGCGGCAACAATCTTTACAATGATTTCATCTGTGTAAAAGGAATCTTCTCCTCCCTGAAGCACGAATGTTCTATATCCAAGCTCATGACCTTTTTTGCAGCAGGCAAGTATTTGCTCCATGCTTAGCCGGTATCTCTGGGCATTTCTGTTGCAGGCATTTATGCCGCAGTATATGCATCTTCTCTTGCAGTAGCTGGTAAACTCCACCAGCCCCCTCATAAATACCTTTTTGCCGTAATATCTATCCCTAGTCATGCAGGCTTTTTCCATGAGATAATCCCTGCCGGCATCGTCAATGCGACTCAAAAGCTCAAGGAGTTCATCTTTGTTTAAATAATTTTCTTCATACAACTTGTCAATCAAATTTCTAAGTTCTAGCATAAAAATATCCTCTCATAAATGCTTAATCATCTCAATTATTCAGGATGTTCTTCTCATTTTAGCCTGTAATGTTGGAGAAAAGATGCATTCTTAAGATCGATCAGAAACGAAGATCCCTTTCGCCGTTTTCCAATCTTTTAAGGTTTTCGAGTATTTTGTCATACACCTTTTCACCTTTGAACCTGTTTACATAATCGGCGACCACTTTCTCTCCAACCTTTTTTGTCTCTTCCGAAGCATAATCAAGCAGATACTCTTTGAATGTAAATATGGCATTCGGTACACAGAAATTATGCACAAAACTTGATTTTGCATAACGCATGAAATTCTCGCCCGTCCTTCCGGCACGATAACAAGCAGTACAAAAAGAAGGTATGCTGTCCATGGAGCATGTTTCACGCACCACATCGTCAAGGGTTCTGGTATCGCCCAGACTGAACTGTTCCTTGTCGGGAAGCTGATTGCCCATTGATTTTCCATAGCCTCCGACTCCTATCCTGGAGCCTGCATCGATTTGAGATACTCCAAGCGAAATAACCTGCCTTCTAACTTCAGGTTTCTCCCTTGCAGTACAGATAAGCCCTGTATACGGAACAGACAACCTCAAAATAGCAACGAGTTTTTTAAAATCTTCATCGCTTACCACATGTTCAGGATGATATGAATACGGAGTATTTGTGGCAGGTTCTATTCTTGGAAACGAAATCGTATGCGGACCTACGCCGTTAAACTCCTTTTCCAAATGTATTGTGTGGTATAAAATCCCCATGACCTCAAACCGCCAGTCATAAAGTCCGAACAATGCTCCCATTCCCACGTCATCAAGCTTTGCATCCTGAGCTCTATCCAGCGCATAAAGGCGCCATCTGTAATTTCCTTTAATCGTATTTTGAGGATGAAGTTTTCTATATGTTGCATGATGATATGTTTCCTGAAATACTTGGAATGTGCCTATTCCCACCTTTTTAAATTTAGCCAACTCTTCCCTGGACAACGGCGCACAGTTTATATTGGCTCTTCTTATTTCGCCATGCTTGCTCTTGACGCTGTAAACCTTTTTTACGGTTTCACACATATAATCTATATTTGTTTCAGGAGATTCGCCATACACCAGTACGGTCCTCTTCTGGCCTTCATCTATCATTATCTTTACTTCTTTTTCTATCTCGTCAAGGCTTAATGTCTTGCGGTCCATATTATGGTTACTGCTCCTGAAACCGCAGTATACACAATCATTGGCACACTTGTCGCTTATGTAAAGAGGAGCGAAAAAAACTATCCTGTCGCCGTAGATCTCTCTTTTCAATTTATTTGCCAATGCATACATCTCTTCAATGGTATCCTTGTCCTTATTCTGTATCAGTATAGCCGTTTCTTCAGGCTCAAGCCTGATCTTTTGTTCAGCTTTTCTAAGAACAGATCTCACATCTGCCTTTGAAGGATTTTCCCATTTGTCAAGTTGAGCCCATATCTTATCGTCATCGATAAAGTCATTGTCCATGCTGTCGTATTCTTCAAAGTCCTTTTTGTACTTCTCTAAAAAATTCATACAAATACCCCTTTCGTAAATTCATGAAACAATTTTGCCATCTTGTTTGCGCAAGCAACATCCTAAAAAATAAAATGCCTTGCTTTGACGCCCTGCAGCTTTGGACCATGCTCTAAGGATATGCTGAAATGAAATGGGATCTATCATCAAAAGATCA
>CALCDS010000238.1 GCA_937900065.1 uncultured Clostridiaceae bacterium
GCTTCGTACCTTGTCTCCTTATTGCGGCTGCTGCAGGATATGGTGCTTAGTGCAATCATAACTGCCATCATTGCCGATAATATTTTTTTAGACAAACCATTCACCTCAATATCAATTAAGGAAATTGCGCGATTGGCACAATTTCCTTAATTAAGAATCAGAATATATTGCTTAGTTTGTTTAGACTATTTTGCATTCTTGCTTGCTGCTAAAATTATATTCTGGAATGGTGCAATATGGATCGTAACTGAAGATTTAAGATCAGCATCAGATGGGGTGCCTTCAGCAGTAACTGCTATCCCCTTAACTTCATCAGCTGTCTTGCCTACTACATATTTAGCAAAACCTGCTGCTTGCTCATCCCATTCCTTGCCGATCTTTGATGATTTCTTCATGCCATACTTCTCTCCAAGTTCATTCTTGCTCGGTACTTCGGCTTTAAGATCAGATGTGATCTTTCCTTCCTTTGTGAAGTTCACCTTTGCCTGCGATGCATCGATTACGCTGCTTGTAATCTTTCCAGAAGCATCAAATGTGGAAGCCGTATAATAAGAATTGACCTGAGCCAATCCGTCTTTATCTCCAGCATCTTTTGAATCACCTATATCAGTACTTACACCTAATCCTAACTTATCGTCAGCATTAGCTCCTAAATCCTTAGCATTTTCCGCAGCCTTGCTGACTGCAGTTATGAAATCACCTACATGTACTGTAACAGAGGAAGACAAATCTTTATCTGAAGCAGTTCCTTCAGATGTAACTGCAATGCCTTTAACCTCTGCCGCTGTCTTTCCGACTACATAATCGGCAAAAGCATTGGCTTGTTCATACCATTCCTTACCTATCTTTGAAGCCTTCTTCATTCCGTACTCTTCTTTAAGTTCTTGTTTTGTCTTGAATGTACTCTTTAAATCAGTAAGTATTTTACCTTCTTTTGAGAAATTGACTTTTGTTTGTGCCACATCAAGAATGCATTTTACAATCTTGCCATCTTTGTCTACCGTGACCGCAGCTATTGTGGAGTCGGCCTGTGCCAGTCCGTCTTCATCTCCGGCATCTTTAGAACTTGCAATTGATGTAGCAATAGCAAGACCTGTTTTCACGCCGCCTTCTGTTTTATCGCTTGAACTTGTACTGTTATTTGTATTTGCATTTGTGTTTGTATTTGCTTTTGTGCTCGAGCCGCAACCGGCCAGCAAAGATACAGTCAATGCTAATCCCACAAATATTGATACTATCTTTTTCATAGAAAATCCCTCCATCATCTATCTTTTTAATTTTTATTTTAGACTCTGTTTAATAAAGATTAGTTTAAGCATCCAAACCTTGTTTACACTTTTTAAGTTCTAAAGCCGTGCCTACGTTCATCAAAAACTTTTGTAAACTCACTAATCAGCAAAAGTCTTAGGATTCACTTATACAACTTCGTTAAAAACTTATCAAAAGCGTCTATACCACTCCCTTGGATTGTTTAAAAAACCAACATCATACTAAAATAATTTTATTTCAAACCAGCTTTTTTAATGCCGGTAAAATAAATCTGAGTAAAACAGCAGTAACGATTCCCGCAAATACACCTGAAACCAATAAAATAGGAAGATAGACCCATAAAAACAGATTTGAATAAATTATAGATATTGCAATAAACTGGCCTATATTATGAAAAACTGCTCCGCACACACTGACCAGTAAATACGATATTTTATCTTTAAATATATATATGAGAAGCAGCATAACGGTAAGTGAAAGCATCCCTCCGCAAAAGCTCAGCAGTGCAGCTACAAATCCTCTCATAATAAATACAAAGAAGGATTTCAACGCAGCTATTGAAAATGCCACTTTTCTGCCAAGGAAAAACAATGCATACATTACCGCTATATTAGAAAGCCCGAACTTCACTCCAGGAACCGCAGCCATTATCGGCGGCAATGAATCTTCTATATAAGACAAAACCAAAGCCATTGCAAAAATAAAAGAGGTTAAAACTAACCGCTTGGTTTTAGTATAATTATCATCTTTTTTACTCATCGATATAGCACTTCTACTTTCCTGAAATAGCATCCAAACCGTCATCGTTAGAACCATCGGCAGGTACAATCTTTATGAATATCTTATTGGGTATGCATGCAGCAGTTTCTCCAATATTCTTAAGCTTGCCTGTCCTTATACATATTTTATCCGGACAATCTGATTTTTCAAAACATATGCTTCCATCCTTATATAAATGAAAGACTACATTCTTGTTTTGTGGTATAGAAAAAGCTTTATCTTCCCCTTTATTCAAATCTACGGTTTCAACCAACTGATTATTGTAATATATTTCAGCCTTTGCCATCTTGCGGGAAACGACATTTTTATATATAAACCAAGTCAATAAACTTACTGTGACTATTGCAGCAAGTATTATTATATCACATTTCTTAAAAAATTCCATAACTCTCCTTATACTATCAAAAGTACATTGTTATTTTTCTATCGTGTTAAGCCAAACGATAAACCTTATTCAAAATCAATTGCAGTTTTTGTCTTTTATTCTGTGAAATTTTCAGTTTATCAATGATCTGTTTTGATTTATCATAATATTTTTTTGAAACATCATGGGCATATTCAAGCCCTCCGCTTTTTGCTACCGATTCATTTATATATTTGATTGAAACTTCCCTCTCTTTGACCTTTTCTTTAAAACCCTTTAAATTTTTAAAAGCATATATGAGCGGAAGGGTTATTACGCCTTGTTCAAAGTCGGATTGAACAGGTTTTTTGGCCACATCCTTGGTTGTCTCAAAATCCATGCAATCGTCAGTAATCTGAAAAATCATGCCTGTATATTTTCCAAGCTTCATATAACTTTTTAATTCATGTTCATCACACTTGCTTAAAACAGCACCGCCATAAAAAGAAGCTTCAAAAAGCGCTGCTGTTTTACCCGATATTATCTTCATGTATTGCATTTCGGACAGATCCAAATTACCATTGTTTATATTCTGTTTCAGTTCACCCACTGCCAGCTTTCTCATATAATCAGGTATGTTTAAATTTATATATTCCTCTTTATTTGAACAGGACCCGAATAATCTAAGAGATAAGGAAAGAAGATAATCACCACAGATCACCGCAGTTTTTTTTCCATATTTTTTTTGCAAGGTTTCTTTCCCCCGCCTGATATCCGCATCATCCATAACATCATCATGGACCAGCGTGGCCAGATGCAGTACCTCAACAGCAACTGCAAGCTTTACGGCATCCGGGTGAATCAGGTCCCTTTCATTTTCAGCACATGTTATAAGAGACAGCGCCCTTATATTTTTTCCCTTTGAATCTGCCAAATGCTCTATGTATTTTCGGATTGCTATTGGGGATGATCTTAAAACTTTGTCCAGTTCTTTTAGCACTGAGTTCATGGCCTCATCAAAGGCCATGAACTCAGTAGCATCATTTTTATTAATCATTATAAATATACAACCTTCTTACAAACGGAAGCTTTCTCCATTGCTTTTTGAGATATGGCATAAAATAATAATCCAGCCCAAAGATCCTTCCAGCACCGAGTAAAAGTGCTATAGCAGCAAATATCATCCAGAATGTATTCAGATACAATCCTGTAGTGCAAACGAACATGATTTCCAAAACCAGAGAAACAGCAGCCACAAGTGTAGTAAACAAGCCTCCTATAAGCGCCAGTCCTATCAGTATTTCAGTCACCACTATGAATATCTGCATGAACATCTGCATTCCGTCACTCGGCAATACCAGCCCCTTTACAACCCAGTTCACAAACGGTACATCCAGTTTAAATGCAAAGTCGCCTACAGCAGAATCTGCAAGCTCCTTGCCGCTTACAAATATCACTTTGAACAAACCTATAAATTTAAAATTCCATATAACAGTGCCAACGCTCTTGGCAACATTTTGTGCTGTCCCCGTAGCGCTGCTTAACGCTTCAGTGGCCGCCTGACCTGTCGCGCTGCTCACTGCATTGGAAGCAACATTTAAAATACTATTGTACCATGAATTGGCACCGTTAAAGAAGCCTTCAAGCATCGGTTTGCCAAACCACCCCTGAACTATTTTCATAACGCCTTCAAATATCCATACAGCTCCGAGCCATATCCTGAGAGGCACGAAGAGAAAACTTGGAGTCCTGTTTGAAAAGTGTCCGCCCACAAAGCTTCTGCAGTTCCTGATTGTGAAAAATTCATGCTTCATATAACTGAATACTTTATTCCAACCAAGAACCTGTACAAAATATATTATATTGATAAAATGTTTACAAAACATAGCAATAAACGATGGAAGATTGATCTTTTTATTTGCCGATCCTACATTTGCAACGCCATATCGCCCTCCTACGCTTACCATTGAGCCATGGAAGGCAGGCTTGTAGACTTTCATTTCCACTTTGCCGGTTATCTGAGCATATATGTTATTGGCAGCTATTTTCGCACTTTGTTCACAGTTCTCAACCATTTGCGGTACCGGCTTTTCTTCTCCTTCTGCTATATAAAACATGTTGTCTCCAATCACATATACATGGTCATCTGAAACCGATCTTAAATACGAATCTACCTTTATCCTTCCTCTTTTAGCCGACTCAAGAGTTTTTGCCGCATCAGCCGTAATATCGGATGCCTCAATACCTGCAGTCCATATCACAGTACCTGCTTCTAGGTGGCTTACCTTTCCATCTGTTTTGGTTTCTATGAAGTCTTCGCCTACGGCTACGACACCCGTGTTGAGTATGACTTCTACGCCCATCTTTTTAAGGCGCCTTTCCACCTTGCCAGACAGCTTCTCAGGAAGCGTCGGGATCGTCCTGCTTAGCATATCCACCACGCGTATAGTAACCATTTTCCTATCTATTTCATAATTCCTGCAAAGTATTGGAACATACTCCGCAAGCTCTCCTGCCATCTCTATTCCTGTAGCGCCTGCTCCTATTATATAGAATGTAAGCATCTTTTTCTTACTGTCCATATCGGTTTCACAGGCTGCTTTTCTAAAAGTATTGTGTATGTGATCCTTCAGATTTACAGCATCTTCATATGACCAAAGCTTGTGGCTGTACTGCTCAACCCCCGGGGTCCCGAAGTAAGTCGGTTTCGAACCGGCAGATATTACAACATAGTTATAATCATAGCTGCCGCTTTTGCCTTTTACGACTTTGTCGGCAAAATCGATTTTTGTTACAGTGTCAAGAACAACATTTACCTTTCTCCCTGCGAAAATCTTTTTCAAACTCATCTTTATGCTGTCTTCATCCACCCTGTTTGCAGCAACTTCATGAAGTTCTGTAAGCATGGTATGAAACGGATTTTTATCTATG
>CALCDS010000239.1 GCA_937900065.1 uncultured Clostridiaceae bacterium
TGCTGTTTTTTTAAGTCCGGGCCGTATACAAATTGATAAGTTATTAACACAGTTATATAATACTATATAAGTGTGCAGATGTTTAGCATTTTTTAATGTATAATTAAGTGATTATGCTGTTGGAACATATAAAAATGGGGGTAATAAGATGACTATAAGCGTGTGTGTAGGAAGTTCATGCCACCTTAAAGGTGCATATAAGGTCATAAAAGAATTTCAAAGATTGATAGCCGAAAAAAATCTATCGGATAAAGTGGAATTGAAAGCGTCATTCTGCCTTGGCAACTGCACCAACGGAGTTTCAATAGTCATAGATGGCGGCCCAGTATTATCAGTGGCTCCTGAAAATGCATCCGAGTTTTTCAAAGAACATGTATCCGGGAGGATTTAGAGTATGAATCTCATAAATTTTTCAAAGGCAAATTGCAGGAACTGTTATAAATGTTTAAGACGCTGTCCGGTCAAAGCAATACAGTTCAAAAACGAACAAGCAGGAATAATCGAGGATAGGTGCATTGCATGCGGCCAATGCCTTATTGCGTGTCCCCAAAATGCAAGATATATAAAAAGCGATATCGACATCACTAAATCAGCTATAAAAAGCAATAAAAAAGTTTGTGCAAGCATAGCTCCCAGTTTTGCAGGAGCATTCGAAATGGAAAACAGCGGCCAGCTGGTAACGGCGCTTCATATGCTGGGATTCGATTTTGTTGAAGAAACTGCAATCGGAGCGCAGAAAATAACCAGCGAATACAATGAATACATCATAAGAAAAAGGCCTGAAAACATAATCACCACATGCTGCCCGTCCGCAAATTATCTGATCGAAAAATATTATCCTTCCCTTGTAAAATACATGCTCCCGTTCGTATCACCCATGCTGGCTCATGGAAAGATGATGAGATATTCCTACGGGATGGATAGTTTTATAGTATTTATAGGGCCGTGTACGGCAAAGAAGAATGAAATCATCGAGTTTGAACATGAAGGTACCATAGATGCCGTATTGACATTCGAGGAACTTTCAGAATGGCTTGATAATGAAAAAATAGATTTAAAAACACTAAAGCCTTCAGATTTTGAAGCGAAGTCTAATGCTGAGGGGAGGATATATCCTATAAGAGGGGGAGTACTTCAGGGAATCATAGATTTAAAAACGCCATATGCAAAAATATCGGTTGACGGCATTGAAAACTGCATGGAGGCATTCGATGAATTGCAGTCCAAAAAACTCAGCAGAGTCTGTATAGAAGCAAATGCATGCACCGGAGGATGCATTAAAGGTCCGGGCATGCCCAAATCTGCGAAAAACTTTTATTTTCAAACCTTGAAGGTAAAAAAATATACATCTGAAAACAAAAAAAGCCTTAACGAATATAAACATGATAAGGATCATATTGAATCATCCATAAGTTTTTCGAAACTGTTCAGCGATATGAGCATACAAAGAAAAAAAGCCAGCGAAGAAGAGATATCAAATATACTGAAAACAATGGGAAAATTTGAACCCGAGGATGAACTGAATTGCGGAGTATGCGGGTATAATACCTGCCGTGAAAAGGCGGAAGCTATATATGAGGGCATGGCAGAGGTCACTATGTGCCTGCATTATATGAGGACGAGAGCAGAGAGCCTGACAAACACAATATTTGAAAACAGCCCCAATATAATAATCATACTCAATACGGACATGACGGTTAAGGAATTCAGTCCGGCTGCAGAAGCAGCCTTCAAAATAAATGCAAAGGACATAGCGGGCAAGCCCATTTCATCGATAATCGACGATGAAAGTTTTCTCTCGGTAAAAGAAACAGGCAAGGATATAATAGGTAAAAAAATAGAGTTAAAAAATGAAAGCATGTTTCTTTTAAATGTGCTTTACCTGAAAAAACAGAATGCAGTGCTTGTTATAATGAATGATATAACTCTTGACGAAAAGCACAAGCAGGAGCTTAAAAAAGTTAAGGAAAACACCCTTGATGCCGCCCAGGCTGTGATCGATAAGCAGATGAGGGTTGCCCAGGAAATTGCAAGCCTCCTAGGAGAGACAACAGCGGAAACAAAAGTGATACTTACAAAACTGAAGAAGATTGCAGAGAAAGAGGGGCGAGATGTTTGACGGATTTTTTCATAGATGCTGCCTACAGCAGTGTCAACAAATACGGAGAAGAACTCTGTGGCGACAGTGTGGAAATCATACGGCTTAAAGACAGCGTTATCATAGTGATGGCCGATGGATTGGGAAGCGGAGTAAAAGCCAATATATTATCCACCCTCACCTCCAAAATTGCAAGCGTGATGATGAAAGAAGGCATAAGCATATTTGATACCGTGGATACTATAGTGCATACTCTTCCGGTATGCAGTATCAGGAAAATTGCATATTCAACATTTACATTATTGAAAATATACAATGATGGAAGAGTATATGCGGCCGAATACGATAATCCCCCTTTCTTTCTCATCAAGGACGACAGTCCTGTAAACGTCCCCAAGAAAGAAACCTTGATAAACGGAAAAAAAGTCCAAGAGAGCAATTTCTACCTCAATGACGGCGACATGCTTGCAGTGGTCAGCGATGGAGTGATACATGCAGGCGTAGGAGCCGTGCTCAACCTCGGATGGCAATGGGACAATGTACTCGACTATTTCATGAAACTATATGGAAAAGAAAATTACGCCAAAAATATATCTTCAGGCATAATGGAAGTCTGCCAGAACCTTTACCAATATAAGCCCGGCGATGATGCCACAGCAGTAGTGGTAAAAATCACCAAGCCCGGAATCATAGACCTGTTCACCGGGCCGCCTCTAGATCCTGAAAACGACAGCGCTGTTGTAAAAAAGCTCATGGAAGGCAGGGGCAAAAAGATTGTCTGCGGAGGAACCGCTGCAAATATAGTCGCAAGGGAGTTAAATGAGGAGATCAAGGTAAACCTGGATTTTATAGATCCGGATGTGCCGCCTACGGCAAGGATAAAGGGCATAGATCTTGTGACTGAAGGCGTGCTTACTTTAAGCAAAGCAGTTGAAAAGATCAAGGCTTATGCGGATTTGGATCTAAAGGAATGTCCGGCCAACTATTTTTCAAAAAAGGATGGAGCATCACTTCTAGCCTCAATGCTGGTACATGATTGCACACATCTTAATCTTTGGGTCGGAAAGGCGGTTAATCCTGCTCATCAAAATCCCGATCTTCCCGTAGACCTTAGCATAAAGTTGAAATTGGTTGATGAGCTTAAAGAAATCATGGAAAGGCTCGGCAAAAAAGTAAAGCTCAATTTTATTTAGATGCAGAGGCAAACATAAAAGGTGAAATTTATATTGCTTTTCATATCGCCTATTATTTATAATATAGTAAACCATTTAAAGGAGCTGATATTATAAATGGATGATATAAAAAGCACATCGCGTTTTCCGGGCAATCCCAATATAAATGTAAAATATGATAAAAACAAATTAAAGGATATATATTTTGCGGGCGGCTGTTTCTGGGGCGTAGAAGCATTCATATCGCGCATATACGGAGTATGTGACGTTACCGTAGGATATGCAAACGGGACTACAAAAGATCCCACCTACGAAGACGTGTGCCGAAATGATACCGGCTTTGCCGAAACAGCCCATGTACGGTATGATCCCGAGAGAGTCAATCTTAAAACACTCCTTAGCAATCTTTTTAAAGTGATCGACCCAACCAGTCTCAACAGGCAGGGAAATGATAAGGGGTCGCAATACCGTACCGGAATATATTATGTTGATGAAGCAGATAAAGAAGTTATAGAAGAAGTAGCAGCACAAGAGCAGAAAAAATACAGCAAGCCTATTGTAACGGAAATCAAACCTTTAAAAAATTTTTATCTGGCAGAAGAATATCACCAGAATTACCTTGAGAAAAATCCAAACGGCTATTGCCATATAGACTTCAGCAAATTATAAAATTCCTATTCACAGGCATTCAGGTGATATCAATTAAAGGTTCTATTTAACAAGAGTGTTGATTTTGAGCATCCTGTTCGCCCGTTCGCACTTTTTAAGTTCTAAGGCTCATTGCCTTGCTATACTTTAATGAAGCTATTACTGGGCCATAAAATATAGGCCGCCTACTTTAAAAATAACCAATGTAGACGGCCATAGAAAACAATCCATTTTGTATCAAGGAAAGCTTTAATTTTACAGTGAACTTATGACATGTGCAGCTTATAACTTTATGATGTTTCTTAAAATAAAGGATATTTCATCATCATTGAATTCGATGCAATAAAAGCGTTCAATATCTAAGACGCTATCCTTTATGCAATTGAATTCATGAGTGAATTTCCCTTTTAGCATGTCTTTATAGCAGCACGGCGGAATGCTCCCGCCGGATACAAGCCTGCTTACCGTGCATGCCATATGAACCATCAACCCGACCGACACTTCATATGGTATATCTATGCCTGTCTTGTCATGGACCTTATCAACAAACTCCTCATAAAACTTTTGAAACCTCGATAGATCTATATTGGTTATATCGTTTTTGAGCTCTTCCATGAATGTGCTGTAATCTTTTTTATCTTGAACAGTTTCGCAGCATTCACTTTTAAGACTGCTGATCACGCCCTTGAGCTTTCGGCAATCCTTGTCCATAAATATATCGTAAGTTGATATGAATGGTATTCCATAAATATTGGGATTTATTGTGCCCACAATCGCAATAATATGCTTTTCCATTGACAGGTTGCTTATGACATTATACATGTACTCCTTATTGTTCAATGCCATGGGGACTACTTTGATTTTGTACTGACTTATGTCTATCTTGCTTTCTATGAATTCCTTTAATTTTATAGCACTCCCCTCACCCGTGGTGCACAATGTTATTATTATGTTGTCCGCGTCCGGAATAAACGAATCCGATACCTTTAAACCGTATGGACTGTAACTATATGTTTCATATTTTACGGCTTCATAAATCTTGTTTATATCAGATTCGATTATAGCCTTTCTTGAACATTCTATTGCAATCGGAGTCGATACCATGTCAAGAGCTCTTATTTCTATTCCCGTATCCTTGTTTATCAACTCTCCATATATATTCAATGAACCCATATCTGTAAGCAGCAGCACTCCTGAACCTTGATGCTTATTTACAATCAGATTCTTCAATTCCTCATAAGCTGTTTTGGAACTTTTGCTAAGGCTCATATCATATGCGTATACATTGTTTGCGCCTACCAGCCTGTTTACCACTTCAGCCATCGAAGATGCCGTAGCCCTCCCGTGCATGGCTATCACGACTATGGGCCTGTTCTCCAGGTTTTCATTTCCCAAACTATCTATTGTAAGGAACATGGTGATAAAACCTATTTCGTCTTCAGGCAAAGATATGCCGTACTTTTTTTCGATTGCAGATGCAAGCTCCTTTGATATTTCAAATTCCCTTGGATAATCTTTCTTTATATTTGCCAGGCTGTAATTTATTATGGTCTTGTTGTTTTTAATCCTTGTTATGCTGCTGTTCACATGAAGGCACAGCCCGTAAAACACCTTCATTGGAAATATTTTTTTTAGCTTGACTCCGGCCTTTTCAATAAAATCTTCCACTATATTGATTATTTCCTCATCGACCAACTTTGAAAGGTCTTCTTTTCCAGTTTTCTGCTCAAAATTCCGGATGAAGCCTTTAAAATAATTGTTTATATTGATTTCCATAATGGTTTTGATCTCGTCGTTCTCAATGCCCTTGTCCTTTAATTTCTTGACTTCGCTTTCTATCTGCTCATAAATATTATATGATGGGGAATAATTGTCCGATATTATTGCATTTTTCTGCCCGCCTGCAATAGAGTAAAACCTGATATCCCCTTTTACCAACTTGTCTACCTTTAGTGAACAATTCTTATAAAGTATAAGTCCTTGGTTTACATTGGACGGGAAGTCGGTAAAATGCACTTCTACGTCTTCAAGTTTATTTGAGATTGCGTTTAAAAATGCATTGGCACAGCCTAGCTGTATGTCGCTTTTCAGCTGGCCGACATTTCCGGGGCAGTCATACAATAAAAGCTGCCTTATGGAATTTGCAGATACAAAGATCGTTTTTTTTATCCTTGTACATTCAGTTCTGAAAAATTCATATATGAGCTCAAGCCTTTCTTCAAGCGTTCTTTCACTTAAGGGAGGTATTTTTATATTCATTGGTATCCTTCGGGTGAATGTCTTAAGGAGCATTTCATCTATATTCTCGGTTGTGGCGCATATTATGAGAAGTTTGCTCTCCTTTTTAGTTTCGCTGCCTAAAGGAGTATAAAGCCCCCTATCAATCAAATAAAAAAGCATTTCCTGGCCTTCCGGAGGCAGCCTGTGCACTTCGTCTAAAAAAAGTATGCCTCCGTTGGCCTTAGCGACTATGCCTTCCCTGTCCTTATCAGCTCCTGTAAATGCTCCTTTTTTGCATCCGAACAGGTGGGCCAAAAGAAGCTGGGAATTGTTGGCATAATCCGAACAATTGAAAACTTCAAAAGGAGCATTCAAGTCAAACACCTTATTTTCAATAGCAAACTTATACATAAGTTCCGCAAACAATGTCTTTCCCACTCCGGTAGGGCCCATTATTATCGTATGAAGCCCCATGGGAGGATACAATATAGCTGCCTTGGCTTGTTGTATGCATTTTTTCAAACTTCTGTCGCACCCTATCAGCGTATCAAAATTATGTTTTTGAACCGGCCTGATATTGTGAAATATAACCATGGTGTTTAAAACATACAATACGGGTTTATGCTTTACTTTGAGGAGCTTGCCTTCCTTATACAGTTCATTGAGAGCCGAACTTACATTGCTTCTTTGCATGTTGAGCATGCTGCTTATCTCTTCCGTGCACATTGCTTTTTTGCCGTTTGAAGTTTCAGTTTTAATGAGGTTCAGTATTTTTTCCTTGTTATTCATACTAACCCTTCTTTAATTCATAAATTATGATTTTATATGAAATGCCATATCAAATGTAAATCATTGATTTAAAA
>CALCDS010000240.1 GCA_937900065.1 uncultured Clostridiaceae bacterium
TATCATATTTTGTCATATCAATTAAGTTGTTTATAAGTTTTGAAAGCCTATTACAGTTTTGATCCATAGGCTTTAAGTATTCCTTAAATTTTTTATATGCCTCTACATCATTTTGATTTTTTTCATAAAGCTCAACTAGCTGTAAAGTACTGTTAATGATATTTATAGGGGTTCTAAGCTCGTGGGAAATGTTAACAAATAAGTCATTTTTAACTCTTTCCTTTTCAACTGCTTTTTCAAGATTATCTTCAGTATGCATATGTACTGTAATTTCATCTTGAAGGTTTTTAATGGTTTTTTCGAGGTTGTTATTTGAATCCTTTAATTTATAAAGCAGCGAATCATAGGGCTCTTTTAATGAAGTCTCAACCGCTGCCCTATAAAATAAGCAATAGGAGGTTACCTTAAAAGCGCTGGAAATAACATATGCATAAATATCAATTACAGGCTTTAAAAAAAAGAAAAGGCCTGAAAACATTTTAAAGATAATTGAAAACAACACCATTTTATATATAATATTATTAAAACAGTAATTGTTTTTTTGTAAAAAGTATATAGATAATAAATATATAAAGCATGAAATAATAATGCCTGATATAAAAAAGTTCGTAAAATCATGATTTGCTGTATAGCATACAGGGAAACTCTTATAATAAAAAATTGAAACTAAAATTAAAATAGAAATTATAAGATATAAAATTGAGATAAAAAAAATATGTTTATTTTTTTTATTCAAAAAAGCTGTAAAAGCCAAAACAGATGCGCTTTCCATTAGAATCGTTACTAAAGTTATCTGAAAACTTTGATTGAAAACATTTTTGCCAATATTAACATTGATAAAAACAGAATGTATATTTAAAATTGTAAAAGCAGCAATAAACGCATAGGCGACTCCCATTATTGAAAAGTAATCATTTTCAATAATTCTGTGAGCTTCAATGGATGTAAGGGTAATTCCAATAGAAGTAATAATACAAAATAATTCCAAAACAGCACAAGCATATAAAAGACTTTTTCCGCCAAGATATATAAGAAAAAAGATAGAAAAAATTAGTATTAAATTTAATATGAGGCTTTTAATTAAGTGATTATTTTTCATATCGCTGCTAATATCCATATTTAATCACCTCCAAAATCTTTAATTATTCTATTCTAATGTATTTATTCTCTAAAAATTGGGAAAATCCTTTATATGTATTAAAATATATTTTAATTTTTGTCAAAACATCTTAAAATACAACAAAAATCAGCATGACTAATAAAGTGATTCTTAGGCTCAATTGATAATAATATCAGGATTAAATTGAATTACATACTATATTAATATATTACTAGCCAGGAGATTTTATATGGAAAATGAGTCTGAATTTAAGGCATACTTAGAATTTGAATGTGAAGCTAATGAAGATAGACCCTCAATTTTTATTGAATTTCCTATAAGTTTAGAGGTTTTTTGCATTGCTTTAGCACTATCAAAGGCAAAGGAAAATGAAGATGTTCCACTTTAAGAATGGATACTTAGGGATTTTTAATCCTGGAAAAAACGGCATAGCCTCGATAAACAGCTATGCCATTTTTTCATGCCCTGTAGTTTCCGGCAGAACTATAACGCCCATATCATTTATCTCAACTAGTTTTTTAATCGTTTCATATTTAAATCTACCTTTCTTATTTTTGTCATTCCATGTTATAGTTTATGGAGTATATTTATACATTGCCACACTGAAAGTCATAAACTTTCATCTCACTCACAGATTTATTGATCTACGTCAATTACTTTTCTGACAGGGTTTATTATAATGTAGACAGTTAGGGGGTTAATATAATGAATAGATTAAGCCGAAAACTGAACCAATTCTTTAAAAAGTATACGACATCTTTTACATTTATAGCAGGCATACTTACAGTTTTAGGATATCTTACAGAGCACTTGACAGATATGAGAGAGGCCGCAATTATTTGTTATCTTGCTGCCACAGTATTAGCAGGGCTGCCAATCCTCTTTAGGGCAATTACAGGGCTTTTGATGAAAGCCATTGGCATTGAAGTTTTAGTGAGCATTGCAGTATTTGGTGCAATATTTATAGGAGAGTACAGCGAAGCAGCTATCGTGACATTTCTTTTCCAATTCGGAACATACCTTGAGCAGCGCACACTGCAGAAGACCCGCAGTGCAATCCGAATGCTTACAGAAATGGCGCCGGCCACTGCATGGAGATTGGAGAATAAGACAGCTGTACCAGAGGAGATCGATGCAGATGAAGTGGAAGAGGGTGACCTGCTACTGGTCAAGACTGGTGGGAAGGTAGCCGTTGATGGCATTATCGAATTTGGAGAAGGATATCTGAATGAGGCAAGCATCAACGGTGAATCCGTTCCAGCTCATAAGGTGAGTGGAGATCAGGTCTATGCCGGAACTATCCTTGATAGTGGAACATTACAGATGCGTGCAACCCGTGTGGGAGAGGATACTACTTTTTCCAAAATTATTGCTCTTGTAGAAGAAGCACAGGATGCGAAATCTCCAGCAGAACGATTTATTGATAGGTTTGCCAAATGGTATACTCCTGCAACTGTTGTGATTGCAGCACTTGTGCTTTTTATCACCCGCAACATAGATACGGCAATCACCGTTCTTGTCCTTGCTTGCCCAGGAGCCCTGGTCATCGGAGCACCGGTAGCCAACGTGGCTGGTATCGGCCGAGGTGCAAAAGACAATGTACTATTAAAAGGCGGCGATAGTGTAACAACTTTCGCAAAGGTGGATACCTTCATATTTGATAAGACAGGGACACTTACCACAGGTTATCCTGATGTGACAAAGGTTTACAGCTACACTGAAGATATTCAAGGGGCTTTGAAGATGGCGGCGACCATGGAAAGTACAAGTGATCATCCGCTGGCAAAGGCAATTGTGAATTATGTGAAGAAGCAGCATATTACAGTGGAAAAAACGGTTGCCAGTGAAACATTGAAAGGACTTGGAGTTCGTGCTGACATAGGTGGAAATGTCATTATGGCGGGCAGTAAGCGGATGATGACGGAAAAGGGGATCACTTTGACGGAGCAGCAGCAGCGGGATTTACAGGAGGCAGCAGGGAATGGCGCATCCACAGTGCTGCTCTCTGAGAATGAAAAGATTTTATTGCTGTTTGCTATTTCTGATAGGATTAAGGACAACGCAGCAGAAACCATTGCAAATCTAAAGCGTCTGGGCATCAAAAAAACAGTTATGCTTACGGGAGATAACCGTAAGACGGCAGAAGCAGTTGCAGCAAGGATTGGGATAGATGAAGTACAGGCAGAACTTCTGCCGGAAAACAAGCTTTCAGCAATACGAAAGATGCAAAGTGAAGGCAGGACCGTTGCATTTGTAGGGGATGGGGTCAATGACGGCCCAGCACTTGCTGCCGCTGATACAGGAATTGCTATGGGAGGTGGAACAGATGTGGCAGTGGAGACCTCAGATGTGGTTCTGATGCGCTCCGACCTTGAGAGCATCCCAGTGGCGGTAAAGCTGGCAAAAAAGACAGTTGGTGT
>CALCDS010000241.1 GCA_937900065.1 uncultured Clostridiaceae bacterium
GAGCATCTACCGCCTCGCTATACTTTAGCATAGACAAATAAAAAAACCTTTTTCACAGGAAAAAGGTTCACAAATCACGGATACAATATATCTGATATATAAATAGATATAACTATTCTTAATCAAATCATCTTTAAGCATCCCCTTATCCTCGTAAGCAGCTTTTTAATACTTCATGGCAGGTTTCCTGACTCCAGATCAACATCCAGGCTATTGCCTTCCCATTTTATGATAGTGGCATAAAAATAACCGGATTCACTGTTACAGTGGCGGGACCGTACCGGCATTTTACCGGTTTCCCTTTTGACTGCTCTATTCATGGCAGCACCATAAAGTGCCATATTCAATTTTCAAAATTAATTATATTATAGCATCTTTTAAAATACAAAGCAGCAGGAAACGCAATTTTTATAATTCGTCCAGTGTAAAATTAAAGCTCTGTTTAACAGAGCGAAAATCATAAACTTAATTTTCCATACGCTCAATCGCCTTATTGCAATATTCTTTCGATATATCGATCCCGATATAATTTCTAGAAAGCCTGTGTGCAACAGCAGTTGTTGTCCCAACGCCGTTGAACGGATCCAGTATGATATCGCCCCGGTAGCTGAAAAGCTTTAACGCCCTTTCAACCAGATGTTCCGGAAACATCGCGGGATGACCATACTCTTTCATTTTTCTTTCAGGGGCGATGTTCCACTTTGCAACGACCCACTGTTTGAATTCATCAGCTGTTATATCGATTTTATCCTTGTCGCCCTTTTTTATTAAGTCGCCTTTGCAAAATATCTCTAAAAATTCCCATGTATACTTTAAATAGGGGCTGGAGGGGCTCCTCCAGCTTCCCCACGCCGTATATTTACAGTTGTAGTTATTCTTCTCCCACAGTATTTCGCCCTTCCACAGCATCTTATTTTTTAAAAAGAAATTGCTTATGATATGGTGGCTTGGAATACAATCGGAAAACAGAGGCTGAACATTTACGATTATCCTCCCGCCGTACTTTGTCACCCTTATGCATTCTTTAAATATGCTAAACAGCTTGTCAAAATACTTTTCCCAATGATCGCTGTCGTCGTTATTCTCATAATCAAGTCCGAAATTATATGGAGGAGAGGTGAATGTAAGATCAACGCAGTTGTCAGGCAAAAGTTTTAAAAACTTTTCACTGTCGTCACAAATAATTTTATTCAGATATTGTTTTGGAAAAGCATTTTGCGCTTTTGAAAAGCCGCTGTCTTTAGCATAAAAAAACTTGCTGCGCCTGCCTTCTTTAACCTTTCTATGGGTAACCTTCCTCTCTTTATCATAATCCACAAAAATACGCTTGCCATCTTTGATTCCATAGCCGCCCATGGAAACTATCCTATCATATATCTGATGGAATATGCTGCTTTCATCACAATAAAAATCCGATATCGAATCCATGAATTTGTCAAGATTCAGTTGATTTATATGGACCATTATCTTTGAACTGTCAAATTCTATAAAGAAATCCTCCCTTTCATATTGTCTGTTTATAGAATTTACAAGTTCGATCTCCCTATCGTTAAGTCCATTTGGAACCTCGATTTCAATCAATTTATATTTTGTATGTTTTTCCATAAACGGCAGTCCTTTCATATTTGTATATTATAATTATATCAAATAAAAAGGACATCCAAGCAGGGCGTATAAAAGAAATAATAAAGCCGGAGCGCATTTTTTAGCGCCCCGGCTTTATTATTTCATATCCTTACTTAAAAAGATCGGTTGAAAGATAACGTTCACCTGTATCCGGAAGCAGTACGACTATTATTTTGCCTTTATTCTCCGGCCTTTTTGCAATCAATGTAGCTGCAAAAAGCGCTGCACCTGAAGAGATACCGACCAAAAGTCCTTCAAGCTTTGAAAGCTTTCTTGAAGCTTCATATGCATCTTCGTTTTTTACATCGATTACTTCATCGATTAAATCCTTGTTATATACATCGGGTACAAATCCGGCTCCAATGCCTTGTATCTTATGCGGACCGGGTTTACCTCCCCTCAATACCGGAGAGGAAGCAGGTTCTACCGCATAAACCTTTACTCCGGGGTTCTTTGCTTTTAAGCCTTCAGCAACGCCTGTAACCGTTCCGCCTGTTCCTACGCCTGCTACAAAAATACCGACTTTGCCGTCAGTGTCCCTCCATATTTCTTCAGCAGTGGTCTTTCTGTGAGCTTCAGGGTTTGCAGGGTTTTTAAACTGCTGCGGTACAAATGAATGCGGAATCTCTTTGGAAAGCTCTTCAGCTTTTTTTATGGCACCTTTCATTCCATCCGCACCGGGAGTGAGCACTATCTCGGCTCCATATGCTTTTAAGAGGTTTCTCCTTTCAAGGCTCATTGTTTCAGGCATAGTCAATATTATCCTGTAACCTTTTACAGCAGCCACGAAAGCCAATGCGATTCCGGTATTGCCGCTTGTAGGCTCTATTATAACCGAACCTTCATGCAACAGCCCTTTGTCTTCAGCATCCTTTATCATAGCATATCCTATCCTGTCTTTTACACTTCCCGCAGGATTAAAATATTCAAGCTTTGCGATCAATCTTGCCGGCACATCATTTGATTTATCGTAATTGTTCAATTCAAGAAGCGGAGTATTACCAATCAAATCCGTTAAACTCTTTGCTATTTTTGACATAAGACATACCTCCATAGATTTTTTATTCTGCCCTTATATAGAGCGGAAA
>CALCDS010000242.1 GCA_937900065.1 uncultured Clostridiaceae bacterium
CCGGAATAATAGGAGCCGCCCTGCTGTACTTTGTCGGCTGGGAGCATAATATCACATTGGCGCCCTGGATATCGTTTCCGCTTTTGATCTATTCATTCAGAAAAATCGATAAGTGGTATAAGACGCTTCCACTTGTGCTTGTCATGGCGGCTGCCAGATTTTTTATAATCAACGGAGCCTGGGATCTAGACATTGTTTTGCTGCTTGTATTCCCGATTTTGGTTACAGTACCGCTGCTCATTTCATTATATCTTGACAGGATATACTCAAAAAAAATGAATCCGCTGATATCTACATTCATATTTCCATGCACATATATAGTTTTTGACTATATATTGACCTATGCAAATCTGGGTATGACCTTTTCTATTGCTTACACCCAGAGTATGTTTTTGCCGCTGATACAGGCAGCATCCCTGTTTGGCAGCTGGTTTGTCGAATTTATGGTTTTATGGTTCGCACCAGTCGCAGTGCTGGCCTTTAAAAACATGAGGAATCTGTCTTTTGCTCAAAAACCGCTTATCATATATGCGGTCATATTTGCCGCTGTCATATCGTTTGGATACATGAGAATGTCATTTGACCGCCCGGATAGCAAAACAGTGCGTATCGCTTCGATAACCGAGCCGCACGACCGTGACTACTGGGCTATAACCGATGCGGGAACGCCTCGCTCAAAAGCAGGCAGTGTCAAACCCTCGATGGATAAAATACAGCAGAAACTTTTTGAGTCGAGTCAAAAAGCAGCTGATTACGGAGCCAAAATCATTTTCTGGAGCGAAGGAAATTGTCCTGTTTACGAAGACGACTTTGATACATTTTTGGACAAGGCAAAAAATTTTGCGAGAGAAAACCACGTATATTTTATGCCTGCGGCCTTAAAGCTCATATATGGACAAGCAAGGAACAGCAACCTTGCGATAATGATCAATCCCGATGGAAATATAGAATTCCAGTATGAAAAGACCATATCCTGGTACCCGACCGAATCTGATGGAATCATACATGTGATTGACACGCCATATGGAAAGATATCGACGGCAATCTGTTTTGATATGGATTATCCATCTTTGATATCTCAGGCAAAGGATGCCGACATTATGCTCGTGCCAGGCTTTGATACGAAAAGAATTGATGATTACCACACACGGGTTGCATTTTTAAGAGGGATTGAAAACGGTTTTTCAACCGTCAGGCAGGCAAACAAGGGCTCTTCCATATCTGCAGATTATCTCGGGAACACACTCACATATCAAAATTACTTCAGTACAGATGACAGAATCATGATAAGCGATGTGCCTGAAGCCGGAGAGATGACGCTGTACGGCTCAATTGGCGAAACATTTCTGTGGCTTGATTGTACGGCATTTTTAGCCATCAATATCATCTATATAAAAGGCAGGCTAAAATCAAGGTTAAAAAAATCTTTGTGATCGAACATCTATTTTTTTGCCAAGCTGTTGTACACTGCCAATGCATCGGTAATATTATACTGCTCTGATTTGTGGTTTCCTTTGGCGCCAGATGTAATCAGTATATATTCCTGTTTGTCTAGTTTAGCAAGGCTTGCAAGACACAATCCGGCCTCATCAGTATACCCTGTTTTCCCTCCTAAAATTTTTCCTTTGGCAATGCTTTGGCTGCCCATCTCTTCAAACATGCTGCTGCAAAAGGTTATACCGCCTGGATGTTTATTCGTAGGTTGTGTTGAATGGCGATATGAAGTGAAAATTTCCCTGAAAGTTGCATTCTGCAGTGCATAGCTTAAAAGAGCAGCCAAATCCTTGACTGTTGTGTAGTGGTTTTCATTGTGAAGTCCGGTTGCATTTTCAAAATGCGTGTTATCCATACCAATATCCGTTGCCTTTTGATTCATCATCTTTACAAAATTTCTCTCTGATCCTGCAATTTGATCGGCAAGCCCAATACAGCACTCAGCGCCGCTTGGCAGCATTGCCCCATACAGCAGATCGATTGACATAATCTGCTCGTCCGGCTGAAATCCTGCCATTGCCGCATCAGCTTTATACAGCTCCTGAAACATGGAGCTTGGAAGTTTGATTTTCTTCTGCAAATCAGGCAGATTTTCTATTGCAACAATTGTTGTCATCATTTTTGTCAAAGAAGCCGGATAAATCTTTTCTTCACTATTTTTCTGCATTAATATAGTGTTATCTTTTAAACGGACCAGTATGGCATTAGGACTGTTAAGTTCATCCGGCGATATAGCAACAGTGGGATCATGTCCTGTCTTTAACAAAGGATTTGATGTGGTCTTATCGCCAAAATATTTTTCAGATAAACGCCGATTGCCGGAAGCAATGATGTATTTGTGCGCAAAAACAACTATGACAATGAGCAGCAGAAATAAGGACAATATCCGTATTTTTGATTTTTTCTTTTTTACTTTTCTTGCCATGATAAAACAACTCCTCTTTCTATGATCTATTCAACCACAAAATAATGAGCTATGTTGGAATTTTAGCTTATGAATTTCTTAAATTTTTCTTATTTCCTGCTTTTGCGGGAGCATGACTGTAAAGACTGTTTCCTCTGGAGTGCTTTGCACGGAAATATCGCCTTCATGCGCCTTTACTATCTCCTTGGCAATAGCCAATCCGAGTCCTGCACCTCCTGTATGGGTGGAACGGGATGCATCCAGCCTAAAGAATTTCTCAAATATGGTCTCCAGCTTCTCCTTTGGAATCGGATCACCCTTATCAGTAAAAGTTATGATTACGTTTTTCTCCTGCTCTCTTGCGCAAATGTCAATAACGCTGTTCTCGTAACTATAAGCTATAGCATTTTTCAGTATGTTATTGAATACGCGCGCCAGCTTATCTGCATCCCCCCACAGCGTGAGGTCTTCGGGTACATTGACGGATACCTGCTTCCCCTGCGAAATCAGCATCGGATAGAATTCATCTGCCATCTGCCGCAGCATGACCGGCAGGTTTATTTTCTCCTTATTCAAAACAATGGTCTGAAGATTAAACCTCGTTATTTCAAAAAACTCGTTGATAAGCTGCTCCAGCCTATAAGCTTTCTCCAATGTTATGCCTACGTATTTTGCCCTCTGCTTAGGCGGCATATCGGGAGCTTCATCCAGAAGGCTTAAGTATCCTATGACAGAAGTCAAAGGCGTTTTTATATCATGGGCCAGATAAACCACCAAATCATTTTTGCGCTGTTCGGCATCAAGAGCAGCTTTTTTTTGCTTTTCCAAATTGCTTTTTATATGATTAAGCTTCTTTTCCATAAAATCCAATTCAGGTAACAATGTAATTTCATCGTCTGATTCCTCAACAAGCTTATCCATTCCGGCGCTGATTTCATCAAAATATTTGGTAAACCATGAAATTGAAAACTTAAATAAAATAATCAAGAATACAAGTATTACCACAAATGTAATAAATCCCATATTATTGAGAAATACATATCTATAAACCCTCAGGGCATCGTTCTCGCGCAAATAAAATCTATCCATTAAAAATTGGACAATGTTGTCTCCCAAACTGAAGCTAATTTGAATCACAAAGCGCAAAAGCATGACAGTCGCAGCCGCGACAAAAACAATAAGAAGCATTTGGCTAAATATTTTTCTTTCTAATTTTGAATAATCATTCTTTCTCCTATTTTTCAATTTTATAGCCGACCCCCCACACTGTTTTGATATATTTAGGGCGCTCTGCACTGTCATGCATTTTTTCTCTTATATGGCGGATATGAACCATTACCGTATTATTGCTGTTGGTAAAATACTTATCTCCCCATACCTCATGGAATATTTTTTCCACGCTGACAACTCGTCCACGATTTGAGCACAGGACCCAAAGTATCGAAAACTCTGTAGGGGTCAAAGAAAGCCTTCTCTCATTCAGCATGCATTCATGGGTATCCATGTCCAATACCAATCCGGAAAATTCAATCACACGTTTATCCTGTTCCGTTTCCGCAGTATTGTATCTGGTAAATCTCCGAAGCTGTGCCTTTACGCGTGCAACGAGTTCCAGGGGGCGAAACGGCTTTGTTATATAGTCGTCGGCGCCTAAAGTGAGCCCTGTGATTTCATCCACTTCCTCCTCTTTGGCTGTCAACATGATAACCGGAAAATTATATTTTCCCCGGATTCGCTGGCAGATCGAAAAACCGTCTATATCCGGAAGCATCACATCCAAAATGGCAAGATCCAATTTTTCATTTTCAATGCAATTAAGGGCGTCCCTGCCGTTATAAAATTTAAATACATTATAATTCTCATTTTTAAGATAGACTTCCACCAAATCGGCGATAGCCTGTTCATCATCAACTATCAAAATATTTGCAGCCAAAGGCATCATCTTCTTTCTTTTAAACATATATCCCCATAATCATTATACTTCTAAGTGAGAAGGCATTTTGCAGCTTTTTCATTATTAAAATCTTAAGATTTTCTGAATATAGAGGCAACAAATAAAAAAGGGAACATCGCAAAATAATTTTTAAATAAATAAAATAAAAGCGACGCTCTCTAAATGATGTTCAATCCTCTCGTAATATATACCTATAAACTGTTTCATATTAACAATTTATAAGCCCTGCCAGCTTTATTCCAGTTCAAAAGCACCTGTATAAAGCTGATAATATTTTCCCTTTTCTTCGATAAGCTTTTTGTGGCTTCCTCTCTCTATAATGTTTCCATGTTCAAGCACCATGATAACGTCCGAATTCTGCACGGTAGATAACCTATGTGCGATTACAAAAACCGTTCTGCCTTTCATCAGTGCATCCATGCCCCTCTGGACGATTGCCTCTGTCCTGGTATCAATGGAGGAAGTTGCCTCATCTAGGATCATGACTGGCGGGTCGGCGACAGCAGCCCTGGCAATGGCTATCAGCTGACGCTGGCCTTGCGAAAGATTGCTTCCGTTCCCAGTGATCATGGTATGATATCCTTCAGGAAGTCTTGTTATGAAATCATGCGCACCTGCCAATTTTGCAGCTTGCATGCATTCCTGATCCGTTGCATCCAGCTTGCCGTAGCGGATATTCTCCATGACCGTTCCGGTAAAAAGGTTCGTATCCTGAAGCACGATCCCTATGGAATGCCTAAGGTCCGCTTTTTTTATTTTATTGATATCGATTCCATCATATTGTATTTTACCGTCTGCAATATCATAAAAAC
>CALCDS010000243.1 GCA_937900065.1 uncultured Clostridiaceae bacterium
TTATGCTTTATTTGCTCTCTTTTTCCTCTTCTTTGCTGCTTACAATCGAGCCCACGGCATTTCTTAAAACCTTAAGCCTCGTCTTTTCAGCTCCGCTTTCTATAACCATATAGTCATCCTGCAAATTGATTACCTTCCCGTATATTCCACCTCTGGTCAGTATTTCATCCCCTACTTTAAGAGAACTAACCATTGCCTTAAATTTCTTGTTTTTTCTCTGTTCAGGTAAGAATAATAAAAGATAAAATACCACAATCAGCAAAATCCAAGAACCAATTTGAACTGCACCCTGCATATATTTTCCTCCCTTATGTTAATTTACTCATTATCTCTATTATAACCATATTTTATATAAAATTCATCTCTAAATTTAGTAAGCCTATCATCTTTTATTGCCTGTCTTATCTTCTCCATAAGTTTGATCAAAAAATAAAGATTGTGTATCGTAGCAAGTCTGGCGCCTAGCATCTCTCTTGCTTTAAAAAGATGCCTTATATATGCCCTTGAATAGTTTCTGCATGTATAGCAGTCGCATTCCTCATCAAGCGGAAGAAAATCTTCAGCATATTCGGCATTTCTTACTACAAGCTTACCATGGCTCGTAAATACAGTACCGTTTCTTGCAATCCTTGTCGGAAGTACGCAGTCAAACATGTCTATTCCTCTCATCGCACCTTCTATAAGGCAATCCGGGCTTCCGACACCCATAAGATATCTGGGCTTATTCGAAGGAAGCAATGGGGCGATCCAATCCAGCACCTCATACATCATTGATTTAGGCTCTCCTATGCTCAGCCCGCCTATGCTGTATCCTGGAAAGTCCATATCAACCATTTCAGAAACGCTTCTTTCCCTTAATTCTTTGTACATGCCACCCTGTATTATTCCGAATAGGGACTGTTTTTCAGTATCGATATGAGCTTTTTTGCACCTTTTAGCCCACCTTATTGTCCTTCCAAGCGCCCTGGATGCATATTCCTTTTCACAAGGATATGGCAGGCATTCGTCAAGGCACATCATTATGTCCGAACCAAGCGAGTTTTGTATCGCAACGGCCTTTTCAGGCGATATGAAATGCCTTGAACCGTCTAGGTGCGATTTGAATGTCACGCCTTCTTCTTTTATATCCCTTAGGCTGCTTAAGCTAAAAATCTGGAAACCTCCGCTGTCAGTAAGTATAGTTCTGTCCCAGTTCATGAACTTATGAAGCCCTCCGGCCTTTTCTATAAGTTTTTCACCCGGCCTTAAATACAGATGATATGTATTGCTTAGTATTATTTGCGCTCCGATATATTTCAATTCTTCAGGTGTCATACCCTTTACCGTGGCCTGTGTCCCCACAGGCATAAATACAGGCGTATCTATTGTACCATGTGGCGTATGTATTATTCCCAATCTTCCGCTGCAGTCGCTGCTTTCTTTAATAAGCTCATATGTTACGGCATCCATGAAATTTCCTCCTCATCTGTATTCTCGACAAATCTTCTAAAGTATAACATATATTATTTTACACCACAATAACCATATTGATGTATGCGCAAGCGCTCCAATATAACGCGATTTTAAAAGTAACCGTTTAAAATATAAAGTATAATGTTGATTTTTGAGCAATCCGTGTGAGCGGTGTGAACACTTTTGCTAAACGGACCCTATTTTAATATGGACAAAGTTTACCACTTGACATAGTGCATATATTATATTAAGATTATAAAAAAGCAAATTCGATGAGTGAAGATAGTACGCATATGCATATGCTCCAGTGAGTCGGGAATGGTGAGAACCTGATACAGATTGGTATGCGAAATGGGTTCACAAGATGCAGTGTGAAATCATATGCTTAAAAGCATATGATTTAGCATGAGCCGCAAGTCCTGCGTTACTGGGACAGGATATAAAGTTTACATTCTGTATCCGGTTTAAGATAAACGTTTTTGCGTTTAAATTAGGTGGTACCGCGAAGTCAAACCTTTCGCCCTTTTAAAAGGGTGAAAGGTTTTTTTATATTCGGCAGTTTTATCTTTTAAGGAGGTGATAGGTATGACCTGAAAGGCAATAGAATCCAAAATCAAATGGGGCTGTTCTATATTTTCTGAGCATGAAGTATTTTTTAGATACAGGAATAGCCCGTATTGCAAAGTAAACGGCATGCTGCTTGGCTTGCCCAAACTAAATAATTATTTGGAGGGTATTAATATGGAATTAAAAGAATTAAGAAAAACAATCATAAGTGCAATATTGCTCGCTATAGGATTTGTGCTGCATCAGGTCATGCCTGCTTTGGGAGGAGTGACATTTGATGTGCAGCTTTCTATGCTCTTTATAATAATAATGTTGAACATGGATTTTAAGAATACTATAATGGTTTCGCTCGCTTCAGGCCTGATTACGGCAGTGACGACAAAGTTTCCGGGCGGACAGTTTCCAAATATGATCGACAAATTCATAACCGGAATCGTTATATACCTGCTCATCATTGCATTGTCCAAAATCGCAAACAAATACGTAGTGGCAGCTGTGGTTGGATTTGCAGGGACCCTTTTAAGCGGCACCATATTCTTGATATCGGCGCTTTTGATTGCCGGACTTCCCTTACCGTTTGCCACATTGTTTTTCACTGTAGTTGTCCCTACATCTTTAGCAAATACAGCGCTGACGCCCATGCTGTATTCGATCGTCAATTTCTCGAAGAAAGCCGCGCGAGTGGAATTTTAGCAAAAGAGACTGCAAAATATATCTGCCTGACATAAAAATACGGGGCATTGATATCTTATCATCAATGTCCCCTATTTTTTAAATGATGAGCATTGCATCTCCAAAGCTGTAGAATCTGTACCTGTTCTTGATAGCCTCCTGGTATGCGGCAAGTATTTTCTCCCTTCCCGCAAGAGCGCTTACAAGCATTATAAGCGATGATTTTGGAAGATGAAAATTGGTTATAAGGCAGTCCACTATCTTGAATTTATACCCAGGATATATGTATATATCGGTCCAACCACTTTGGGCCTTTATAAAGCCTTTGTCATCGGCCGCAGTTTCAAGAGTACGCGTCGATGTAGTCCCGACCGTTATTATTCTTTTATTGGCAAGCCTGGTCTTATTTATCATTTCCGCTGTATCTTCATCTATTGTATAAAATTCTGAATGCATATGGTGTTCTTCAATGTTCTCCTCTTTTACAGGCCTGAAAGTGCCGAGGCCAACGTGAAGCGTAACATATGCTATATTTACTCCCTTGTTTTTAATTTTGGACAGGAGCTCCTTTGTAAAGTGCAGTCCCGCAGTCGGTGCGGCAGCCGAGCCCTCTACTTTCGAATAGACTGTCTGATAGCTTTCCTTATCAACAAGCTTTTTCTTTATATAATGCGGCAGGGGCATCTCTCCTAATTTGTCAAGCACTTCTTCAAATATGCCGCTGTATATGAATTCGACGACCCTTCCCCCTTCATCAGTACGGCTTATTGTTTTCGCTTTCAGCTCTCCGTTTCCGAATACTATTGTTGAACCTTCCTTTACCTTTTTGCCCGGCTTTACTAAAACTTCCCATCTGTCCTTTTCAATACGCTTAAGGAGGAGTATCTCTATCTTTGCGCCGGTATCCTCTTTAAAGCCGTAGAGCCTTGCCGGCATTACTCTTGTATTATTGAGAACCAAACAATCGCCTGGGTTTAGATAATCCAATATATCCTTAAAAATCTTATGTTCAACAAGCCCTGTATCCTTATGGAGTACCATGAGCCTTGACATATCCCTTTCCTTTAAAGGTTCCTGAGCGATCAATTCCTCAGGAAGATAAAAATCAAAATCATTCAGTTTCATAAATCTTACCGCCTCTTTTGTGAGAGGGACAGCCATATACCAAAAAACTATTTTTTATTGCCCAAAAAGTATAAAAGCGTCCCTGACATATATTTAATTGCTTTCATTTTCAAAAGGTATATTAAAATGTTCATATGCGAGCTTTGTGGCGACCCTGCCTCTTGGGGTCCTGTTTATATAACCTATCTGAAGAAGGTATGGCTCATACACATCTTCTATGGTTTCGTTTTCCTCTCCTATGGAATATGACAAGGTATCTATCCCAACAGGACCTCCGTCGAACTTATTTATTATTGTAAGCAGTATTTTTCTATCTATACTGTCAAGCCCCATCATATCAACTTCAAGCAGGTTTAATCCCTCATTTGCAGCTTTATAATCTATAATGCCCGAGCCTTTTACCTGGGCATAATCCCTTACCCTCTTTAAGAGCCTGTTGGCTACCCTAGGCGTTCCCCTGGACCTTAATGCAATTTCATGCGCTCCTTCTTCAACGATCTCGATTCCAAGTATTTTAGCGGAACGCTTTACTATTTTTTGAAGCTCATCAGTATTGTACATGTCAAGCCTGCATATCACTCCAAACCTGTCCCTAAGAGGAGATGTCAAAAGCCCGGCCCTTGTGGTCGCACCTATCAGCGTAAACTTGGGGAGGTCGAGCCTGATTGAACGTGCACTCGGTCCCTTTCCTATTATTATGTCAAGTGCGAAATCCTCCATTGCAGGGTATAGTATTTCCTCAACACTCCTATTGAGCCTGTGTATTTCATCTATAAAAAGGACATCGCCTTCTCCCAAATTGGTGAGTATGGCTGCAAGATCACCAGGCCTTTCTATGGCAGGACCTGAGGTAATCCTTATGCTGCTTCTCATCTCATTTGCAATAATCGATGCGAGCGTAGTCTTTCCAAGCCCGGGAGGGCCGTAAAGCAGAACATGGTCCAGAGGTTCTTTTCTCGATTTCGCAGCCTGTATGAATATGGACATTTTTTCCTTTACCTTATTCTGGCCGATATACTCTTTCAGCCTCCGCGGCCTCAAGCTGGTCTCTATATCGGTATCTTCCTCTTTCAACTCGCCCGTAACTATCCTTTCATCCATTTAAACACCTACTTCATAAGTATTTTAAGAGCAGCTTTTATGATCTCTTCAGTACCGGTCATATCCCCACTTACTTTGGCAACTGCAGAACCTGCCTCAGATATCGAATATCCTAACGCGACAAGCGCATTTACAGCATCATTTGAACTTGTTTCAGGCATATCATTGAAGCCATAATCAGCATCAGATAAGCTGTCCTTGTCTATCTTATCTTTTAGTTCAAGTATTATCCTGTGAGCGGTCTTACTGCCTATACCGGGCACCGTGGTCAAAGATTTTATATCCCCTCCGATTATTGAAAGCCCGAGTTTCGAGGGGGAAAGATGGGAAAGCACTGCTAAACCCGCCTTCGGGCCCACACCGCTTACCGATATCAAAAGCTCGAACATATCAAGCTCTTCGCGTGTCAAAAATCCGTATAATGTCATTGCATCTTCTCTGACATGAAAGTATGTATACACCTTGATGGACTGCTTCAAACTTCCGAGCCTGCCTAAAGTATCGGATGAAACATAGACTTTAAACCCTATACCATTATTTTCAATTATGATATAATCCTTACCGGTTTCTTCGAGCGTGCCCTTTATGTAATAAAACAAATGATTCACTCCTCTATTTTATCCTGAATAATTCTCCGGCATTGCTGGAATTCGCATGGCATATTGCAATAGCAAGCGCATCAGCCACATCATCTGGTTTCGGAATGGACTCTAGATTTAAAAGCACTTTGACCATCTGCTGAATCTGCATCTTATCGGCCCTTCCATAGCCGACCAATGCCTGTTTAACCTGCAAAGGCGTATATTCATAAATATCCAAACCCGCCTCATGTGCTGCAAGAAGTATCACACCTCTTGCATGTCCAACAGTTAAAGCCGTCTTTACATTTTTGTTAAAGAACAATTCCTCAACTGAAAAAGAATCAGGCTTATATTTATCCATCAATAATCTCAAATTCCTATGAAGCAAATCAAGCCTTTCAGGAAGCGCCGATTTCGGGGTAGTGATTATTGCTCCGTAATCTATCGTAGAAAAATGATTTCCTTCATACTTTATGACGCCATATCCCGTAGTAGCGATCCCCGGATCAACGCCCAAAATAATCATACGCTAAACACCTCATGTAAAATATATTTTATTGCATTTCATTTATATTTTACATTAATTTTAATAAACTTCAAATAGAGCGGGATATAATATATAAGCCACCACGTCATAAACTTTAACAACATGGTGGCTTATTTCAAACCATTCAAGAAGCATACTACTCGTAATCTTGTATTATCTGGTATACTTTATCAGGGGAATCGACTTCTATTCCCTGCTCAAGCATTTTGTCCTTATTCTTATGAAGCACAGGTTCAAAATCGTCGCACAAGCTGGCTTTCCCCATTGAATCGGTAACAAATATCTTTATATATTTATCTTCAAGCTTTACTACATATTTGTCAGGCAAATACGGCATCTTTTTTATGAGCAATATCATCTCATCGCTAAATTCTATCGAATCATAGCCCTTGAAAAAGTTTTTTACCTGATCTTCAGTATAATTAACTATTTCCTCAGGCACAACTTTAGGCTCTTTTTCCATTTCTTTTCCCGTATTTATTGAAATTATCTTTTCAACCAATAATGTAGAAGGCGTTACCCTCTCCTCGGGAGGAAACTGGCCTACTCCTTTTTCATCTTCCGTTACCGGAGGAAGGTTTTCAGCATAATCTATATCGTCAAGTTTTGTAATAGGTTTCTTTTCCGGATTTTCACGGAACATCTTATTCAATGTAGTATAATAGCCGTATCCAAATGCACCCGCAATCAGCACGACGCAGCTTAATATTATCCATACCTTTTGACGCCCTTTCAAAGAGAGTACCTCCTTTGCAATGAATCCAACCTGATAAAATCCTTATTGATGCAAATTGAATATTTCACCGATAATTTTCCTGTTTAACTTTGCTTTCAGAATTGATAATCTATGTAGTTTCAGGTTAGACAATCCGTATTATCCAGTTATTATTCCCAATTTTAATAATTATATACATGATTACATTATTTTCTAAATTTTGCATGTATAAATGAAATGTTTTTTCTAATACTAAATTTGATATATGAATCTTGAAAGGAGTGTAGTTTATGGAAAAAAGAGTACAAAAGGACACCAACCCTATAAACAGGGTTAAATGCGTTGTAGACTCATGCCATTATTATGAGCCCGGCAATCACTGCACTGCGGAACACATCGAAATACAGCCAAACGGTGCCATGAATACCGAAGAAACCGATTGTGCAACATTCATGCCCGCAATGAAATGATTTTTAAGGCGAAACAAAGTTAAGTCTTAGAATAATGGTATAAAAAAAGAGAGCG
>CALCDS010000244.1 GCA_937900065.1 uncultured Clostridiaceae bacterium
GCAAAAATCGGCTCATTCGAGATTATGATGTAACCCATAACATCGGCGTTCCGGAAGGCTACAAGAAATTATATGAGCCACAGGACACTTACCTATGGGGAGCACGTGAGGCATACCGACTGGTAGCACAGGATACCGGCCCTATGAATCGCTATTTGCTGTGCTATGAGAATTGTATTGTGGAGATCACCTTTGATTGGGAGCCTACCGAGGAGCAGATGGCGATTGTAACTGAAAAACTGAACGGTGAATAATTGAACAGCATTAGAGATGAACTCAAAGTCATATCAGATGAAGCAGGAACGGCATGGGCAAAGCCATGCCGTTCCTGCAAAAAATTGATATTATTTTCTTACGACCCCTGATCATTTGGCCGCGGTAATTTATTTTTTTGCCTTTACGGTATTTTAAAGGATGCCGTGCTCCCTCTTTCACCGGGCACGACTTCAAGCCTTGCATCGATCCTTTCTTTGAGCTCGGGCACATGGGATATTATGCCAACAAGCCTTCCGCCCTTTTGCAAATCGATAAGCGTTTTTATTGCAAAGTCCAAGGATTCAGGATCCAATGTTCCAAATCCTTCATCAACAAAAATAGTATCGAGGCTTATCCCCCCGGAGTATGACTGCACAACATCCGAAAGCCCTAATGCAAGTGAAAGCGATGCGAGAAAGCTCTCCCCTCCGGACAGAGTCGTCACAGGCCTTGTAAATCCCGTGTATGTGTCAAAGACCTCAAGCTCAAGTCCTCCGGCGGCATTCTTTCTCTCCCTGTCAAGCGTCCTTTGGAGATAATATCTTCCGCGGCTCATAAGCTTCAATCTCTGTGTGGCGGCAGCAGTTATCTCATCAAGAAGCCACCCGAGTATGAACCTTTCAAATGTTATGCCATACATATTCGGTTTTAAACCGTTTGCCACATCTGAAAGCGTGCCAAGTATTCCATATTCCTTGTCTATTTTCTCCAGCGCCGAATCAAGGCCCTTTATATCATCAAGATAACCCTGGTTTGTCTTTATTTTCTCGGATAATGTATTTTCAAGCTTAAGCTTATCATCCCTTTCGCTTTCAGCAGCCTTAAGCTCGTTATTCAATTTATCAGTATCAACCCAGTCTATTCCCGACGCATTCTTTGCAGCCTTATTATAATTATCGCTCGCAGAACGAAGGCTTCCATCAAAATCTTTTATTTGCCTCTCCAATATTTCGATCTTGCCTTTATTGTATTTGGCATCAGAATATTCCTTGTATGTGGTAAACCCTGCACTTTTCATGCTGTTTACAAATAATTCTTTTTCAATCCTGTAATTTTCAAGTGAATCATTCAATGCCTTCTGTGCAGTGTCCCTTGATGTTTTTGCAGACGCAAGCATTGTTGAAGAATCGTCATATTCACTTTTGGCAGCTTCCAGGTCATGATTGAGTTCATCAAGCTTATGCTTTGCAGCTTTTTGCTCTTTTAGGAGCGAATCCATATCTCTTATATCTTTTGGTATGGACTCTTCCTTCTCCTTATATGCTCCAAGAGCTTTCTGGTATTCCTCATTTTTTGATAGATATTGTTTTTCAATGTCCTCGAGTTTCTGCTCATCATCTTTTTGCATCTGCTTCATCTCATCAAGCTTGGCATTGTACTCGCCAAGCTTTCCTGACGCATCGGACGCTTTTTTTAATTCCTCCTGAACCCTGCGCTTATTTTCCTCAAGCGATTTTATATCCTCATCTTTTAAATCTCCAAGTTCGGTTTCAAGATTCTTTACATACTCCTTGAGGGTATTTTTTCTTGTTGCCGCAGTATTTAATTTTATATTTGCGCTTTCCTTTGCTACCTCGGATGCATCCATCGCATCCCTGCTCATCTTCAGATTAGATTCTGAAGGGATTCCTTCTTTCATATGTGCCGGATTCGGATGGTGGACTGAACCGCACACAGGGCATGGCATATTCTCTTTTAGGCTCGAGGCAAGCACCGCAGCCTGTCCCATATTCCATGATTCCTGCAGCCTGAAAAAATCATCCTTTGCCTTTATATATTTAAGTTCAGCATCTTTATATGCCTTCAAATCACGCTCGTACTCTTTTGACACATTTAAGAATTCATTTGACTTATCTTCAAGTTCAATCCTCTTTGAAACCACTCGTGACGCCTCATCAAACTTTGTTTTAAACAGATCTATTTTGCTTGAAACCTCTTTGGCTTTAGCTATTGCATCCTCCTGCTTTTGTATCCCGCCCTTTAAAGCTTCCAGCCTGTCTTTTAACTTTTTCATGTCTTCGGCATATCCATCAAGCTCAACTTTATAACCATGTATTGCAGACCTTGATGTTTCAAGAGATTTTACCTTCTCAATAAAACTTTCAAGCTCTATTACTCTTTTTCGAAGAGCTTCTCTTTTATCCTCATTGGCTTTTTCCTTCTCAAGCTTTGCTTTTGCGATTTTGAATTTTTTAGAAGCATCGACAAGCAATGCTTCTTTTAAATCCAAGTCATTTTTACAAGCGGTTTTGTCATTGCTCCTTAAAATAGCCGTCTTTTCAGTCTCCTCAAGTGTAACAGCCTTCCTTGCCCTTTGGAGCATCTCTTTTTTGCCTTCAAATTCACCTGCTCTTTTTTTGAGGCCTTCTAAAATTTCAAGGGCATTGCCCATCTCTTCAAGCTTTTGGTTTCCTTCCCTGCCAAGGTTGAATTCTTCTCTTATCTTTTCAACATTTTTAAGCTTGAGAGCATATTCTTTCTTTGCACTTTCAAGCTCATCCTTTAAATTTTTTATAATGTCCTCAAGTTCATGAATAGTCTCGCATCCCGCCTTTTCCAGATTCCAAGACTGGCGGGACCTGTTCTCCTTTATTGCATTTTCAAGCTCCCTGGATTTATTTTTTAAATATTCCTCTATATGCCTGTAAGTTTCGGTATGAAAAAGCTTCTCCAGTATCTCCTGGCGCTTTTTTGAATCCGCAGTCAAAAGCTCCCTGAACTGTCCTTGTGGAAGTATTATGACCTGCCTGAACTGGTCGCTCCTAAAACCTATGGTTTCCTCAACAGCTTCGGATACATTCTTCCATCCCGTCTTTAAAAGCTCTTCGCCATCATCATTTATTTTGTAAAAAGAAGCCTCAGGCATATAAACCCTTTTGCCCTTACCTGATTTTTTGAGCCTCTCCTGTTCAGGACTCCTTATTACCTTGTATTTTTCATCTTTTAATTCAAATTCGAATATGACTTCAGTGGCTTGCTCATCGCTTGCAAACTGGCTTCTCATATTTTTGCCGTTTCTCTCTGCGCCGCTGCTGTCGCCGTAGAGTGCAAAACATATGCCGTCAAGTATGGTTGTCTTGCCGGAACCTGTGGGACCGTTTATCAAAAATATGGTATGATCCCCCAATTCCGTAAAGTCTATTACCTGCACACCTGAATACGGCCCAAATGCGCTCATCGTAAGCTTAAGAGGTTTCATGCTCTACGCCTCCCTCAGTTCTTGATAATATTTATCCAGAAGTTCTTTGAGCGTTTCTCCCTGCTCCTTTGATATCTCATTATCAGTCACTTGCTTGTAAAACGATGAGAATAAATCCACGTCGTTCATTTTCTTATAATTTTCTCCGGGACTGCAAATATTGCCGCTTGCATCATACTGTGGCCTTTCGACATGGAGCAGGTTAGGATATATGCATCTTAACTGTCCGTAAACATCCAGTATGGCTTTTTTATCTTTTACAGTCGCCATTATATAGTCGTCCTTGTTTTCGCCGGGTTTAGGACCTTTTTTAAGCTCATCGAGGCATCCCTCTATGCACCTTATATCCCTTCGAGGTTTTAGCTCCACTCCCTTGATATTTACTTTTCCATATTGGTCCATATCGACTATGTATACACATTTTTTGTGCTTTGCCTCGTCAAAAGAATATTTCATAAGTGAACCTGAATACCTTATCTCCTCGCAGCCGACTTTTTGAGGATTATGCAGATGGCCAAGTGCAGTATAATCAAATCCCTTAAATACCGAAGGATCTACAGCGCCTGAACCTCCTACTGAAAGAGGCCTTTCAGATTCGCAGCCATCACATCCTGCCGCATAAGCATGTGCCACAAGAACTTTTCTGCATTTTCTGTTCATATTCTCTTTTATATAGCCAACTATTTTTTTCATCGAGTCATCATGCGTGTGTATGGTTTCATCCTGGAATTTTTCTCTTGTAACTGCAGGCTCCACATATGGTATTGAATAAAAATAAACCGGTCCGTATTCGTCCTCCAATACGGTTGTCATAGCATCCATATCAAGCCTGCATGATATTTTAAATCCATTCTCACCCATAATCCGGTATCCGAATCCGAGCCTGTCCGGGCTGTCATGGTTTCCCGATATGGCGATTATGGGGACCTTATAATCGATCAGTATATGCGTAACAACATCATCAAATAAATCGACAGCCTCGACAGGAGGCACGGATCTGTCATATATATCCCCTGAAATTACAATGACATCGGGCTTTGCATCCTTGACAAGCTCAATAAACTTTTCAAGCACATATGCCTGGTCATCAGTGAGGTATATACCGTAAAAGATTCTGCCAAGATGCCAATCAGATGTATGAAGTATCCTCAAAATATCACCCCATTAAAACTTTATGCTCTGTCAAAGTATAATATTGATTTTTGAGCATCCCGCTTACCTGTTCTCGCTTGCTTGGATTGCTCAAAAATCAACATCCTTATTTAACATAGTCAAATTTTACAATCTCTCCTGTATGAAAAAGATAGATGTACTTTTCCTTTACATTCTTATTTGTCATCCTCTCAAGTGCTCTGGCATAATAATCAATCTGAAGCCCATATCTTTCCTTAATTATATATGATTTACCTTCAGGTACAAAATCGGTTTTATAATCTATAAGCACTGCCCCATCGTCTTCCTCAAACCAGCAGTCTATTATTCCCTGCACAAGGACCTTCTCATTCTCGTATTTGCCTTCAGGAAGGTCTTTATATACATCGCTCACTTTAACATTCATATAAAAAGGCATCTCACGCCAAACCTTTCCTGATTCAACAAGCCTTATACCCAAAGGTGAATTGAAGAATTTTACTATTCTTCTTATATCGACTCCTTTTCTTTGTTCAGGTGTCATGAACTCATCTTGGATCATTCTATCCATCAAATCTTCCACGTCTTTTTCGGTCGGAACCTTGTCAAGACTTATATGCTGCATAACAAGATGGGTTATGGTTCCCTTTTCAGCGGCAGACATCTTTAATTCTCCTTCAAGGAAGAGAGGCGTTTTTATAAGTTCAGGCACAAATATATCGCTTGCATACTCATCCTCCATGCCTTCTCTTTGCATCCTTTTTAATTCCGTTACAGTGATTTTGGCCGGAAGTTTTGAAGCGATTTCATATGGATATTTGTAACTTAATCTTCTGTTTACCTCATCATAATATTTGCCCATGCCGGCTCTATCTGAAGTTGCGGCAACAAAGCCTTCAAAGTTAGCTTCCTCTTTTAAAACATCAGCCTTTCTTAAAAGCTTTATACTCCATTTTGAATCATCATCCAAAATCGCAGAGGGCAATATTTGTATGCCTGCCTCTTTCCTGAAATCTCCGGAATTTTTATGCTTTAAAAGAGCAGGGCAGATCCAATCGAGAAAATTGCTACCTTTTAACACCTTGTATTCAGGTATACCAGATCCTTTGGAATTTATGCCTTCGCCCCATCTTGCAAACGCCCTTTTAAAGTCAGGCACTGTACCTGTGAGTATCAGCTTTTCCTTTGCTCTGGTAAATGCCACATAGAGTATCCTCATCTCTTCCGAGTAACTTTCAAGCTTCATCTTTTTTTGGATAGCTTCTTTTATGACCGTATGGTATGAAAACCTTTTTTTGAAATCAACATACTCAGGCCCGAATCCCAAATCATGGTGAAATAGTATGCTTCTTCTCAGGTCTGCAAGATTGAATCGCTTTCCAAGGCCGCATACGAATACAACCGGGAATTCCAAACCTTTGCTCTTATGTATGCTCATTATTCTTACGACGTTTTCATTCTCACCCAATATTTTGGCGCTGCCCATATCGCCGCTGCTTTTCTTTAGCCTGTTTATAAAATTTATGAAATTAAAAAGTCCCTTTAAACTCGTCTCCTCATACTGTCTTGCCCTTTCAAACAGTATCCTGAGATTTGCCTGCCTCTGCACTCCTCCGGGCATGGCACCTGCATATGCATAGTACCCGGTATCGGTATAAAGGTACCATATAAATTCCGATATAGGCATATTCACAGACTTTTTTCTCCACTTATTCAGCCTGTTCAAAAACGATCCGGCCCTTTTAGATGTACCATCGTCGCCTGAAGCTGCTTTAAGCTTCAATGCTTCATAGTATGTTTTTCTATCATCGGCAATCCTTATGTCTATCAGCTCATCAGGTGTAAATGCACCTATTGGAGAGCGAAGCACTGAAAGCAGAGGGATATCCTGCATGGGGTTATCTATAATCTGAAGCAGTGACAGCATGGTTTGTATCTCGGTCACTTCAAAATAGCCTGTTCCCGCATCGGCATAAACTGGTATGCCTTTGTTTGAAAGCTCATCCATGTATACTGGAGACGGCCTTGCCGCTGCACGCATGAGTATCACAATGTCCCTGTATTCAACTTTTCTATACATCTTTGTATTTTTATCATATACCATAAATCCTGAATCGATCAGATCAGATATCCTCTTTGCGACCATCCTGGCTTCAAGCTGCAAACTGTCTATATCCTCATCTTCCGAAGCCGTAGTATCTTCATCTAAAGCTTCCCTTTCCTCTTCATCATTTTTTAAGCTCTCAGCTATATAGACCTCTACAGATTCATCCTGCTCATTTTCATGCTCCATTTCAGGATACTTGGCGCCTGCATTCAGCTTTTCACTATCATCGTATCTGATCTCACCTATATTTTTAGACATTATGGATCTGAAAATATAGTTTATTCCATCTACAATTTCAGGTCTGCTCCTGAAATTTTTATAAAGCAGTATCTTTCTTTCCTTTCCACATTCTTTATAAGTTTTATATTTGTCCAGGAAAAGTTTGGGCTCGGCCTGGCGGAACCTGTATATGCTCTGCTTTACATCACCCACCATAAAAAGATTCGGCACATCCTCATCTTTTCTGGATATCAAGGATAATATGAGCTCCTGCACCATGTTGCTGTCCTGGTACTCGTCGATCAGGACCTCTTCAAATTTTTTTCTATACTCAAGCGCAATTTTGGAAGGTCTTATTTTCCCATCTTCATCTTTTTCACTTAGTATATCGATGCAATAGTGCTCTATATCATTGAAATCTATGATCCCTTTTTCCTTTTTCCTTGCGCGGTATTCTTTGCCGAATTGTATTGTAAGAAGTGCCAAGCACTTCATCAGAGGATATAATTTTCTCATTTCATTTTTTATTTTTTCCGAAGTAAAAGAGCATATCTCATCCTTTATTTTCTTAATCTGCTTTTTTACATCATCCCTTATTGATTTTACATCTTCCTGGATTTGCTTGTCTGAAACCTTCCTGCAGCTTGGAAGCTTCCCGAATTGAAAATTTGAAAGCTTTTCGGAAAGCTCTGTATAAGAATTACACTCGGTTAAACTTCTTATATTATCCATTTCAAATTTGAAATGATACAAATATGGTTCAAGGCCTTCAACTCCGCCGAGCATTGCATATGCCCTTTTCATCATCTCATAGATGCCTGAAAGCTCAATTGAAAGGCTATCCATTATAACGCCGGCCCAAATTGATGAACCAAAATCAAAATCATCATCAACATTGAACTTCTCAGCTGCTTCCTTCACCCATTCGTCAGGAAAGGGAGTGCTTTGAGAAAAATTATAAAGGCTCATCACAATGTCACAAAGTCCCTTATCACCCCTGCCCCCTCCATAACATTCAACAAGCTCAAGAAAATCACGGTCTAGGTCTTTAGCTTCATATTTTTCGTCAAACAGTTCATCCATGACTTCCTGCTTTAAGAGCAAGCATTCGGTTTCATCGGCTATCCTGAATGTAGGATCAAGGTCGATCATCTGAAAGTTGTTCCTTATAACTTCAAGGCAGAAAGAGTGGATGGTAGTTATGCAGGCTTTGTTCAATAGCACGATCTGCCTTGAGAGCCTCAGTGAATCAGGATCTTCCTCTAATCTTTTAGAGATCGCATCGGCTATCCTCTCTCTCATTTCAGATGCAGCTGCATTCGTAAATGTGACCACAAGCAATCTGTCTATATCGACTCCATTTTTCTCGTCGGTTATTGTATTTATTATCCTTTGCACCAGAACCGCTGTTTTGCCGGCTCCGGCCGCTGCAGCAACAAGCAGGTTGCAGCCTTTTGTATTTATTGCTTGATTTTGTTCACTCGTCCATTCCACTGCCGTTACCTCCTTCTGCTTTGGATTCATGGCTCAATGCGGACCATACTTCGCCCTTGGATTTATCATCTATGATTCTGTATGTATTCTCGCTTACGCTCGTATCAAAACCGCATACAGGCTTAAAACTGCAAAAACTGCATGGCGTCATATTTCGCTTCTTATATGGATGAATCGATATATTGCCTTTTAGCATTTCTTCACACAAGTCTATTATGCAATTTTTAACATGTTTTCTTAGAGCCTCAAAATCTTGAGCCGAAGCAATGGATGAGTTGGGGCCGAAATTCCCGTCGGCTCTTATATTTGCAGGGATGATAAGCGAATATCCCTTTATATTCCTGTCCATCTCCTTTACCACCCTTACATCCGAAAGAAGAAGCCCTCTCATCTTAAGCCTTTTCATTATCTCCTTTTCGGCTTCCTCCTCAGTAAGCTCGCCCTCTGCGGATACAATGGGCTCATCTATCTTAAAATACAATATTCCTCCCGGGAAAGCAGGCTTTCCGGTCGTCTTGGACACTTGTTCAAGTATGGCGTCTATGTATATTAAAAGCTGGAATTCCAATCCGTTATATATATCTGAAAGGTTAAAATCCTTGTTCCCGGATTTGTAGTCTATGATCCTTACATAGATTCCTTCTTCACCCTTTAGCATATCCACCCTGTCTATCCTTCCTACAAGCTTTATCTCTTCACCTGATGGAAGGCATATCGATATCGGAGGATACTTGCCTCCCTTTTGAAATGCCACTTCATGGTCTGCCTGCTCAAATCCGCTGCATTTAAATTGCAGCGCTATTAGGCACACCGCCCTTAACATTATTCTTTTTAACCTTTCCTTAAGATATTTATACCTGGCCGAGCTTGACAAAATAGAGCCCGACATTTTATCAACCGTGCTGTCGACTATGGTTGATATTATCTTTGCACATTGTTCCCTATCAAGCTCCTTCCATTTTATATTTCTTTCATCAAGGTATTCTGAAAACCTGTCAAGCACAATATGCATAAAGCTTCCAAGGTCGGGAGGGCTCAGCTCATATACTTTTCTTTCTTTAGCTTTAAGCCCGTATTCCATAAAATATGCAAAAGGACACTGCGCATACTTCTCTAAACGGGATATGCTAAACCTTAAATTTTTTCCATAAAGAGCCTTTACCCTTGATTTGCTTATCGGGCTTGCCTGGTTTACATATGAAAGCCCTGACATGGCTTTTAAGGTCCTATCCTTCCATAAGTCATTGCTCATATACCAGTAATATACATCCTTCCAAACCGGATTCGATTGATATCCGTCCTTGTTCTTTCTCAATACGCATACCAGGTCATTGAACGTAGCATTTGGAGAATTAATCAGATTTAGATTCTCTTCATCCGTATCTTTGCTTATCACATTGCTCATTTCATTTATATTTTTGAATACCTTTTTAAGCCTTGCAATCATGATGGAAGGCCTCATTGCCCTTCCTTCGGCATCAGCAATGGGATAACTTATCTTAAGGTATTTCTGAGGCCTGGTAAATGCCGTATATATCAGATATTGCTCATCAAATGCCTTCTCCTTTGTACCCGGCGCAAGCTCGATTCCAATATCTTTCAGCTTTTCCCTGTCATTGTCGCTTAAAATTCCTTCATCAGATAATGCTTGAGGAAGTATACCGTCATTTACGCCTAAGACATACAATGCTTTTATAGTACGGCTCTTTACCCTTTCTATTCCTCCGAACATGACCTGGTCGATTGCCGGAGGTATGAGCCCTATTTTATATTCTTCTATTCCGATTGAAAACACTTTTAAAAACTGTTCCAAGGATAATTTTTCGCTCCCTAAAACCTCGACAATCTGGTCAATCGTTTCCATTACTATGTTCCATACCCTACCGTATTCGCCGGCTTCGTCAAGCTGTCCGCTATCTTTAAGCTCTTCAATCGTATTTTGGACCCTGTCATATACGCCTATGTCACATAAAAAGTTGAACAATGCACTGCAGATTCCCTTAACATCATTTGAGTCATTTATACATTTTTCAAACTTTACAAACGGTTTAGTTATATCATTCCTTATTTTATTTATGCTAAGCAATTTTTCTTGCAGATCATCTGGAAGTTCAGCTTCATAACCATAATCGGGCCAATAGCACCACGGTTTGCCGTCGGTCCATCTTTTTCCCTTTATGCCTGCTGAAAGCACATAGTTTTCAATCAAATCCACATCTTCAATATCGATTCCGCAAAGACCTGTTTTCAGGTACCTGAAAACAGATTCGTACTGCCAGTTTTTATATAATATTTCGATTGCTGAAACTATCAGCACTATAAGGGGATTAGTTGTTATGTCCCTTTTCTGGTCAAAAAAATATGGTATGCCGTATTCTGAGAAGATAGCGCTCACGAGCTTCTCATATCCCTGAACATCACCTGTTGTAACTGCTATATCGCAAAACCTCAGGCCCTTGTCCCTGCATAAACTCAATATATCGCGTGCCATGCATTCAACTTCCGTATATTTGTTCAATGCTTTGAAAATAGTGATATTGTTCGTTTTTTTCTCATATCTTTGATACGGAAATGAGAAAAGGTTTTGCTCAAGATGCAAAAGCTCATCATTTCCCCTGAACTTGATATTTTGCTTGAGCTCAATTGGAGGATCGATCGATGTATTGCTATCCCTGGCAAGCTTTAATATCCTCTCTTCAATATCCCTTATAGGCGAAAAAACATCCGGCCTAAAACCCGGCTTATCAATGCCGCAATCCATGCAAAGCGTCACATTAACGCGTTTTGCCTTTTTTAAAAGTTTCCCTAATACTATGTATTGTTGAGGAGTGAATATTGAAAAGCCGTCCACCCATATTTCATCTCCATTGAAGATATCGAATCTGTCAAGCTTATCTGCAAGAATCAATAAATCATCTTCAGAATCTATATATCCTTCGTGTATGTCTTTTTCAAATTCGGAATATATGATATCTATATCATGCAGCTTCTCTTTAAGCATGTCGTTATCTGCTTTGGCAATTGCATTTTCTATAGTCCCGGGATCTATATTGTATATCTTAAGTTCAGTTATCATATCAGATACTATGTTCACAAACCCTTTCATCTTTACGGACTTTTTAAATGCAGTAAATTTATCCTTATATCTGTCCATTATGCTGTATAGAAGTATGCACTTTCCGGAACTGCTCACATGCTCCCTTGCAAGCCCTCCGGTTTGTGAAAACACAAGGTATGCCATCCTTTTAAAGCTAAGCACCTTGGCTTTCATAAGCCCGGACTCGCCGACCAGCTTAAGCAAATCCCTTTCAGCCTGAAATGAATAATCTTCAGGGACCAATAGTATGAGTGAAGAATTGTCTTTATCCTCAATCCTTGATTTTATATCATGAAAGCAAAAATAGCTTTTCCCGCTTCCTGCTCTTCCATATATAAATCTAAGAGACATAGTGCACCTCCTTGTAGCATTTCTTAATTATAATAACCTTTGCAAGATTTAAAAATTATCAGCAATATATTGATTTCGAGCATCCCATCCACTCAAAAAATCAACATTATGATTTAACATAACCTATTTTAATGTTACCACTTATCAGAGAATATTATATATACATATTTATTATCCGATCTGCATTAAATAAATATATGGACATTTGAAATATACAAATAGTGTTTTTTAACTCTTTTCCATATTCTTGCGGTATATGAATTATGATATCATATAGATAGAATCATGATAAGGAGGTATAATATGCAAGATTTTATTTTTCAAAGTCCAACAAAAATAATTTTCGGCAAATCGGCTGAAAATCAGGTTGGAGATGAGGTAAAACAATACTGCGATAAAATACTGCTCCACTACGGAGGAGGCAGCATAAAAAGATCAGGGCTGTATGACAGAGTAGTAAAATCCTTGAAGGCTAAAGGAATTGAGATAATAGAGCTTGGCGGAGTAAAGCCCAATCCCCGCTTGAGCATGGTGCGTGAAGGTATAAAAATATGCAGGGAAAACAATATAAACTTCATACTGGCCGTAGGCGGAGGCAGCGTAATAGATTCTGCCAAGGCAATTGCAGCAGGAGTACCGTATGAAGGGGACGAGTGGGATTTCCATACAGGAAAGGCAAACCCCAAAAACGTACTCCCTATAGGCGTGATACTCACTTTGCCTGCAACCGGAAGCGAAGTCAGTGCCTCAGCAGTGATAACAAATGAGGACGGCTGGTATAAAGAAAGCATGAACAGCGACCTTTTACGTCCGAAGTTTGCAATAATGAACCCTGAACTTACATATACACTGCCTGATTATCAGACAGCATGCGGTGCTGCCGACATGATGGCGCATGTAATGGAAAGGTATTTCACAAATACGCCCCATGTCGACTTGACCGACAGGTTGTGCGAAGCAACATTAAAAACCATAATAAAAAATGCTCCGTTGGCTTTAAAAGACCCTAATAATTATGATGTAAGGGCTGAAATAATGTGGTCAGGCACAATAGCCCATAACGGCCTTTTGGGAACAGGAAGAGAGGAAGATTGGGGTTCCCATAAAATCGAGCACGAGATCAGCGCCATATATGATATAACCCACGGCGCAGGTCTGGCGGTTGTTTTTCCGGCATGGATGAAATATGTTTATAATATAAACCTCAAAAAGTTTATACAGTTCTCATACAGAGTATGGGATGTAGAAGTCGACCTGGATAATCCTGAGTCCACGGCTTTGGAAGGTATAAAAAGATTGGAAAATTTCTTTAGGGAAATAGGCCTTCCGACAAGGTTAAAGGATATGAACATATCCGATGAAAGGTTTGAAGAGATGGCTCAAAAATGCACTATGTCAGGTCCTGTAGGAGGCTTAAAAAAGCTTTACAAGGAAGATGTTTTAAACATATTGAACATAGCAAAATAA
>CALCDS010000245.1 GCA_937900065.1 uncultured Clostridiaceae bacterium
AGCCAAAAATGGATGCTTTTTTGTATATTGATGCACCACAGGCAGAGCAGCCCCGATACAAAAAGAGTATTGCACAATGGAAAATTCTCCATTGCGCAATACCCACATAGTGCCCCTCTTGCTATAACATTATTTTGCATATGTCGTTTGTAAACTCCAGCGGGTCATTCAAAGGCAGGCCTTCAATGACAAGAGCCTGATCATATAGTAAATTTGTATACAGCTTGAACTTGTCTTTATCATTTTTATAGGCGTCTTTCAATGATTTGAAAACATCATGGTTTACATTTATCTCCAAAACTTTATCCGCTTTTATGCTCTCGCCGTTTGGCATGGAATTCAATACTTTCTGCATTTCGATTGAGATCTCGCCGCTGTTTGAGAAGCAAACAGGATGGTTCTTCAGCCTTTTTGATGCCTTTACATCCTTGACCTTGCCTGAAAGTATTTTTTTCATGCTCTCAAACAACTCATTGTTTTCTTTATCATCCTGTGACTCTATCTTGCTGTCTTTTTCAGGCTCTATGTTAAGGTCTGCACTCGATACGGATTTAAATTCCTTGCCTTTGTAATCTTTCATCATCTTTATGGCAAATTCATCTACATCATCGGTAAAATAGAGTATCTCATAGCCCTTATCCAAAACAATATCTGTCTGTGGAAGCTTTTCAATCCTTTCAATCGATTCCCCGGCTGCATAGTAAATATATTTCTGGTCGGCAGGCATCCTTGAGACATACTCGTTAAGCGTCACCATCTTTTTCTCTTTTGATGAATAGAACATTATAAGGTCCTGCAATACATCCTTATTGCTTCCGTATTCGCTATATATGCCATATTTTAATTGCCTTCCAAAGGATTTATAAAACTTTTCGTATTTATCTCTTTCATTTTTCAAAAGCTCCTCAAGACCGCTTTTTATTTTATTTTTTATGTTCTTGGCAATCAATTTCAACTGCCTGTTATGCTGCAGCACTTCTCTTGAAATATTGAGAGACAAATCTTCGGAATCAACTATGCCTTTCACAAAGCTGAAATAGTCTGGCAGCAATTCCTCGCACTTATTCATTATCATGACTCCATTCGAATAGAGCTCCAGACCTTTTTTATATTCTTTTGTATAAAAATCATACGGCACCATTTCAGGAATAAACAATATTGCATTATAGCTGACAGCGCCATCAACGCTTATATGCAAATACTTGACAGGCTTATCAAACCCGTAATGCCTTTCCGAGTAAAAGTTTTCATAGTCCTCTTTTTTCAATTCGTTCTTATTCTTTCTCCATATTGGGACCATGCTGTTTATGGTCTGTTCCTCTGTATGCTCTTCATACTCGTCCTTGCTTCCCTCTTTAAGCTTTTTGCTCGTTATATTCATCTTTATCGGGTATCTTATAAAATCCGAATATCTTTTAATGATAGACTCAAGCCTATATTCCTCCAGATACTCGTCATAGTTTTCCTCCTCTGTGTTTTGTTTTATTTTAAGTATTATATCCGTACCATATGAGTCCTTATCACAGGGTTCAATCGTATAACCGTCCAAGCCTTCGGACTCCCACTTATAAGCCTGATCGCTTCCAAAAGCCTTGCTTATGACGGTAACGGTTTCAGCTACCATAAAAGCTGAATAAAATCCAACTCCAAACTGTCCTATTATATCCATTCCGTCTTTCAGTTCATTGTCCTCTTTAAATTTAAGAGACCCGCTTTTAGCTATGACGCCAAGATTATCATCAAGCTCTTCCTTTGTCATGCCGATGCCTGTATCCGATACCTTCAATGTCCTGTTTTTCTTATCAGGGATAATCTTTATATAATATTTATCCCTATCGACTTTCAGAGAATCATCGGTCAATTCCTTATAATAAAGTTTATCGATCGCATCGCTTGCATTTGAAATGAGCTCTCTTAAAAAAATTTCCTTATGAATATAAATCGAATTGATCATAAGATCGAGCAACCTTTTTGATTCTGCCTTGAATTCCTTTTTCACCAATTCAAACTCTCCTTTCGTATAAACTATACAATTATATG
>CALCDS010000246.1 GCA_937900065.1 uncultured Clostridiaceae bacterium
TTATAATTTAAAAATGAGCTTATCATGCACTGTCCCCAGTTAGAGAGCATATTGCCTCCAGTAGGAGATGGGCTCATGATGTCGGTTTTTTGAGCAATCCAAGTGAGCCTTTTGTTTGTAATTCCGCAATTATAGATCAGCGAGCGATTATTTTTCTGTTCTTATGCTTATAGAGAATACCGAGCGTATTGGGTCCAAAATGGCTAGATACCGTACATCCCGCAGGAGTTTCAATAATCTCTTCAAACTTTGTGTAATCGCAAAGAAGTTCCATTACCATATCCACGGTTTGCTTTGAACATATGGAATGCGTAATAAATATTCGGCTGAAATCGATATTCTCTCCACCCTGCAAACGATCCTGTACATAATGCTTAAGGCACAGTTCAAAACTTCCTCTGTATTTTTTGCCGGGCCTCACTTTTCCATCAATGACTTCAATGCATGGCTTTATCTTGAGCAATTTTGCTCCGACGAATTCAAGCCCTAAGCAGCGTCCGCCTTTATACAGATAATCCAGACGATCAATGACAAAACTCGCGTCTACTCTGGGAATAGTTTCCTTGAGGCTACTGCATATATCCTGAGCATTTGCTCCATCTTTGGCCATAAGGGCAGCTTCATAAACTAAATGGCCGCTGCCTGATGATAAATTTTGCGAGTCGATCACATAGACATTCTTAAAATTTTTCGCTGCCAATAGTGCATTTTGATAACATGAAGAAAAACCGGATCCGATACAGATATGGATAACCGCCTCATATTTAGAGGAAAGCTGCTTAAAAAAGCGCTCATACTCATATACGTTTACGGCAGCAGTTTTGCAGGTTTTCCCTTCCTCATCCACATATCTGAATATATCTGCTGACTTTATGTCAACACCATCCCGAAACATTCTGCCATCTACAAGAATACATAAGGGCATAAGCGTTATGTCCAAAGTGCTCAAAATTTCATACGAGAGATCGCAGGTACTGTCCGCGGTTATTTTAATCACAGTCTTAACACCTCTTCTGTATAGTTTATCTCGACAACCATAAAAATTATTTTGATAAAATAAGCAAAATCCTCTCCTTAATATGGATTATAAATAAACTTTATTTTCTTCTTGAAGTCTGTATGATAATTAAAACATTCCTCTGAATGATACAGGTCAAAATATTCCGAGAGAAGCTTTGAAAGGTTAATGTCTTTCATGACACCTTTCCCCAGGGTCGTCGCCAGCACAACCATGAGACTTCGTCCACAACCTGTCGGCGGTCACAGTCCACTTTTCCGCAGCATCCACACATTTTGCGCTCAGGCTTTGTACATCCTCCGGTCTGATGAAATCCGTTGAAACCGCTTTCGATGTCTCTACCATCGCCGTCAGTCTACCCGGATTGTCCAACAGAAGGCAAGGCCGCAGAAGGTTGTTATTAAACGGCTGATTTTTATGATATTGCATGAACAGATGAAGTGTAGCATACCGCATATATGTGAGTAACTAGACAAAAAAAGCCTGTGTAAAGAAACTTTACACAGCAGAATATCTGTCAATAGTGTACATCTACATTTTTATGAAGGCCGAAAATCGGGTATTTACAACTATATCTTATGCCCACATGAGGCAGACGATATCGCCCCACTGTGCAGGATAGCG
>CALCDS010000247.1 GCA_937900065.1 uncultured Clostridiaceae bacterium
GGCGAATGGGATGCTCAAAAAATCAACACCATTTCATTGTTAAGCAGAGCCTATTTTTAAAGTTGGTTATCCATATATTGGAGAGGATATTATTGGAAAAGAAAGTCATGGTTACGATTAAAAGTGAACAGACAGTGGACGGCAAACCGGAGAATATAGAACTCATTACCTCTGGTGAGTTTTGTAAAGAGAAAGACGGATACAAGGTAGTTTATGATGAAACCGAAATATCAGGCATGAAAGGGACCACTACTACTGTCGAGGTTTGCAGCGATGAAGTAAACCTCATAAGATGTGGAACCATAAATGCCAAGATGAAGTTTAAAAAGGGTTTAAGAGATGTCAGCATGTACAGCACTCCTTACGGCATGCTTGAGCTGGCAGTCAATCCATCCTTTATAGATATAAATATTGATGACCGTGGAGGGGAGATAAATATATCATATAGCCTTGAAGCGGCAGGACTCCAAACGAGTATGAACGATTTATATATAAAAATACAGGAGAGTCAGTAGGAGGTAGTTTTAATGGCTAATATGGTTGAAGTTGTACGATCGGAAATAAAAGAGGCTGTAAGAAAGGCCCTTAAGCGCGCGATCGAGAGCGGCGGCATTGCATTATCATCGATGCCTGATATAATGATTGAAACACCGAGAGAAAAAGAGCATGGCGATTTTGCTGTAAACATTGCCATGGTTTTAGCAAAGGAAGTAAAAAAAGCTCCGAGGCAAATTGCAGATCTGATAATCAGAAATCTGGATATAAGCGATACATATATAAAGAGCGTGGAATTGGCCGGCCCCGGATTCATAAATTTTAAATTAAAACATGACTGGCTGTATGAAACCCTTAAAACGATTCAAAGGGAAGGAAAGAATTATGGAAGAGTCGATATGGGTCATGGCAAGAAAGTACAGGTAGAATTCGTAAGCGCAAATCCTACCGGACCCATGCATATAGGAAACGCCAGGGGTGGTGCCATAGGCGACACCTTATCCGAAGTTTTAAAATGGGCGGGTTTTGATGTTGAAAAAGAATTTTATCTGAATGATGCGGGAAATCAGATAGACAAGTTTGGAAAGTCCCTTGAAGCAAGATATCTTCAGTCATTCGGCATCGAGGCACAGATGCCTGAAGACGGATACATGGGCCAGGATATTGCTGAACATGCGGAAAATTTTAAAGAAATATATGGTGACAAATATCTGGATTCAGAGCCTTCTGTGAGGCAGAAAGCTCTGGTGGGTTATGCACTTGATAAAAATATAAAGCGTATGAAAAAGGATCTTGAGGATTTTGGAATAAAATTCGATGTATGGTTTTCTGAAAAGAGCCTGTATGATAATGGAGACATTGAAAACACAATAAACTATTTTAAGAAAACAGACAATACTTATGAAAAGGATGATGCCACCTGGTTTAAAGCCACGAAATTCGGTGTTGACAAGGATGAAGTTCTTATCAGGAACAATGGCATACCAACATATTTTACAGGGGATGTTGCATATCACAGAAACAAGTTCGTGGTGAGGGGATTCGATACTGTGATCGATATATGGGGTGCCGATCATTATGGCCATGTTGCAAGGATGAAGAGTGCAATGGCGGCGCTTGGATTGAACCCCGATAATTTGAAAGTGATCATAATGCAGCTTGTAAGGCTTATCAGAGACGGGAAAGTTACCAGGATGTCCAAAAGAAAGGGACAGAGCTATACCCTATCCGATCTTGTGGAAGAGGTTGGCAGGGATGCGGCAAGGTTTTTCTTTAACATGAGGTCCGCTGACACGCACTTTGAATTTGATTTGGACTTAGCCGTTAAGAAGTCTGATGAGAATCCTGTATATTATGTTCAGTATGCCCATGCGAGGATATGCAGCATATTAAGACAGCTTAAAGAAGCAGGAGTGACCTTCCCTGATATAAACAATGTGAACTTTGACACGCTGACTGAGGATACGGAAATCGATCTGATAAGAAAAATGGCGGACTTTCCTGAAGAAGTCAAAGCTTCTGCCGATACGCTCGATCCGAGCAGGATTACCAAATATGTGCTGGAGCTTGCAGCCCTCTTTCATACATTCTATAACAGCTGCAGAGTAAAGGGCGCCCCTGATGATTTGATGAATGCAAGGATAATTGTCGTCGACAGTGCAAAAACAGTGATAAAAAATTGTCTTGATATATTGGGTATATCCGCACCTGAAAGGATGTAAAGCACATTTTAAAATTTGAAAACCGTGATGCTTGTTAAAGCGTTGCGGCTTTTTTTATTTGGTTATGTTAAAGTACAATGTTGATTTTTTGAGCAATCCAAAAGTGTGAACGGGCAAACGAGATGCTCAAAAATCAACATCGATATTTTGTAGAAGGCATTTAAAATTGATAGTTTAGCTTATTGCCGATGTTTAAACAGGACCTAAAGGGGGATAATTTAAATGGACAAACATGGGACAGTATTTTTAAAACCAGTGCATTTGTTTAATACAGTTATTATAAAAAAAGGAGGATAGTTATGAAAGGTTTCAAGGCAGCCATAGTGGCAATTGTAGCGACTGCTTTTATATGCTTTGTGATAATCTTTATTTCAAGGTTTCAAACCACCATGGGTCTTAAAGTCATTGATGATGGAGAGAACATTGAACCTGAAACCATCGTCAAAGAGGAAGGCGTGTTCCCTAAGGATGTAAATTATGTATATGCAGAGGGCAGGGATATATTTCATATAAAATATGATATTAGGGATTCGGTTAAAGTATATGACCTGCAGTCCAATATGTCGGAGGTGGTTTTGACCCCTATCAATAAGGATTACAAGATATGTGATTTTTTCAAATCAGGTGATTATTATATCTGGGAGGAGGAGATGGGTTTCTGTGATGAATCCGAGGAAAGCGGCGTATCTTATATGGGATGGGCCATCTATTTCAGGGTAGGGAATGAAATAGTCAAAGTCGACGAATATAAATATGATGGATCAAAAGATAAAGATACTTTGAAAATTTTCAATTCGAATCTTTCAGCATATGGCAGCAATCTTGTTTATAAATCATATGATTCCATACCAGGCACAGATGGAAAAGGCCTTACAATAAAACTATATGATCTTTCATCGAGAAGGAGCAAGATAATATTTTCACTCTCAGATGCAGAGGATATAATGGTAAGCGATCCATACATATATAAAAATTATGTTGTGTGGAGCACATATAGATACAGCAATGATAATATACCCATTGGAGATATATATGTGTACAGCATGAAGAGCAATGGTTACACCATATTGACCAGGGATGACGGTTATATAGGACCTATGATATATGAAAACTATATAGCATGCGGGTTTTACACGAAGAAGGGCCCAAGCCTTGCTTTGATAAATATGAATACCGGGGATAAGAAAATAATAACATCATCGGATTACAGCCTGTCTCCCAAATTGGAGATGCATGATTATATGATAGGCAATGGCTATATAACGTGGAACGACAGCTATGCCGAATCAGTTGATGTTTATGATATATCCGAGGATAAGATATATCGGCTTAAAAAAGCTGAAAATAGTTCTAAATCGAGCAACAGCCTTTTAAATGTTAAAATATATGATAAAATGGTGCTGTTTATAGATCATGTATTCAACAACAGGAATGGAACCAGCATATCTGAGACCAACAGGTATTTTATATTGAAATAAAAGTTTTTGTCTGATCGCATTTATTGACTTTAAGGTTGACTAATAATATACTTTTCCCATATAAAATATATTTTTATTGAAAGGATGGCAAATTCCCGTGATTGAGATTAAGAATGTATCTAAAAGTTATAACAAAGGACAAACAAAAGCTGTTGACGATTTAAGCCTTAATATAAGGGATGGAGAAATATTCGGATTTTTAGGGCCGAACGGAGCTGGGAAAACTACAACGATCAAGATGATGACGGGCATATTGAATGCTGATAGCGGGAGTATAAGCTTGAACAAATATGACATAAAAAAGGACCCGATCAGTGCAAAGATGCAGATGGGATATGTACCTGACAATCCTGACATATATAACAAACTCAAAGGCATAGAATATTTGAATTTTATGGCCGACGTATATGAAGTACCCTCTAATATAAGAAGGGATAGGATAAAGTCACTTCTTGAAAGATTTGATCTGCTTGACAGTTCCGACGATCTGATACAGAGCTATTCCCACGGCATGAAACAGAAGATAGTCGTAATAGGAGCGCTGATCAATAATCCTCCGGTATGGATACTGGATGAACCTCTTACAGGACTGGATCCGAAATCGGCATTTACACTCAAAGAGATGATGAAAGAGCATGCAGCCCAGGGGAAAACCGTCTTTTTCTCGAGTCATGTCCTTGAAGTCATTGAGAAACTCTGCGACAGGATAGGTATAATCAACAAAGGCAAACTGGTTTTTTGCGGTACTATAGATGAAATAAATGAGTATGCAAGTGGAGATGAATCGTTTGAAAAAATATTCCTGGAGATGACTGAAAAATGAAGAAGACAATCGCATTGTTTAAGATAATGCTTGACTCGACTTACGGAATATCGAGTTTTAAATATAAGGCATCTAAAAACCATATGGAAGTATTGAAATTTATAGGCTTGATGCTCATATTGGTTGTTTCGCTCTCTCCGATGCTGCTGGGCTATATAGTATATATAGAGTCATCATATAAGGGACTTCAATCTTATGGAGCACAAGGTGCAGTCATAACATTGGGAGTTGTGCTTTCAAGCACTTTAATTTTGATTTTGGGATTATTTTATGTCATAAGCACTTTTTATTTTACCAGCGATATGGAACATCTTATAACTCTGCCTTTAAGGCCTGCTCAAATATTGGGGGCCAAGTTTGGAGTTGTTCTCGTCTCTGAATATATAACCGAACTGTTTATTGTACTTCCTCCGATTATAATATATGGGATTGGGGAAGGTGCCGGAGTACTTTACTGGATTTATGCTTTGATAGGCATCCTGATTATACCTGTCATACCGCTTTGTATAATATCCATGATAGCGATTGTTGTTATGAGAGTGACTAATATAGGAAAGAAAAGAGATCTATACAGGACTATCGGGTCGCTGGTAGTTATATTTGCACTGATGGGAATACAATTTTATATACAAAATGTTGCCGAAAGAGGCGGCATCCAAAAAATAAGCAATATGCTTTTTAGCGAAAGCGGGCTCATAAATGTCATAGCTTCTGCATACCCGCCGGCAGCATGGATAAGTAAAGCGCTCATACAAAGCAATGGCATAAACGGGTTGGTCATGCTGCTCTTTTTCTTGGCGGCTTCAGCCGTATTTTTAATACTTTTTGAATACTTAGGAGAGAAATTTTTCACTGGCGGATATATGGGCTCTGGCAGCGTCGAAGCTAAAAGAAAGCGTATAACTGATCAAAAGTTTGTAAAAGAAACAGCGTCAAAGAGCAAAGTGATGGCAGTGTTTTGGAGGGAATTCAATATATTAAACCGTGTGCCTGTGTTTTTCATCAATAATGTATTCATAATCGTAATGGTTCCTTTCATGTTTTTGATGATGTACTTTTTATCACCTGGAGAAGAAATGAATGAGCTCGTAAATATTATAAGGGCCCCGAGAGGCATATATATTGCGAGCCTTGTTGCAGCCGGGATTGCAATATTTACGGCAGCAGCAAATATGACTCCGTCTACATCGCTTTCGAGAGAAGGAGCCCAATTTTTTGTATCCAAATATATACCGGTTTCACCCCATGATCAGATATTGGGAAAGGTTTTGCATTCATTTGCACTTATATCTGTCGGAGATTTGCTTGCATCTTTTACAGTCGGATTTATCATAAGGCTGCCTTTGATTCATCTTTTAACAAGCTTTTTGATATCGGCTGCAGCATCATGGGCGATAATTGAGATAGGGCTCATGATAGACCTGACAAGACCGCTTCTCGTCTGGGATAATCCTCAGAAAGCGGTAAAACAAAACTTAAACGGCGTAATAAGCATGTTCTTTAATGCGCTCTGGCCAGGTCTTAGTTTGTTTGCCACTGGTAGACTTATATCAAATCCTGTTTTTGGTTATACTCTTTTGCTTGTTCTGTTTTTAGCGCTGGACATCATAATGTATAAGGTACTCATGTCATATGCGCAAAAGCGGTATGCTGATATTGAACCTTAGTTGTGTTTTTGTTATATTAAATGTTTGCTGCAGGCTCGCATTATATCATCATAAATGTGTTGAATTAATTGAATAGTTCATGTAAAATATATAAGTTAAAGTAGAAAAGGAGGGGGAATAGTGGCAACAAAATATATATTTGTTACAGGCGGTGTTGTTTCTTCACTCGGTAAGGGTATTACTGCGGCTTCCCTCGGAAGGCTATTAAAGAATCGCGGTCTTAAGGTGTCGATACAGAAATTTGACCCTTATATAAATATTGATCCTGGCACAATGAGTCCTTACCAACACGGCGAAGTATTCGTAACTGATGACGGAGCGGAAACTGATTTAGATTTAGGGCATTATGAGAGATTCATCGATGAAAATTTGGGTAAAAGCAGCAATGTGACTACAGGCAAAGTTTATTGGTCGGTCATATCAAAGGAGAGGAAAGGCGATTACCTTGGGGGTACGGTGCAGGTAATCCCTCATATAACTAATGAGATAAAGCAAAGGGTGTACAGAGTAGGCAGAGAATCAAATGTGGATGTTGTGATAACGGAAATTGGGGGCACGGTTGGTGATATAGAAAGCCTTCCGTTTCTTGAAGCAATCAGGCAGATAAAGTATGAAGTCGGAAGAGAGAATGTGTGCTTCATACATGTAACCCTTGTTCCATATCTTAGAAAAGCTGGAGAAGTTAAAACAAAACCTACCCAGCACAGCGTAAAGGAGCTCAGAGGCATAGGTATACAGCCAGATATCATTGTTTGCAGAACCGAAAAACCGCTCTCAAAAGAGCTTAAAGATAAGATCGGCCTTTTCTGCAATGTTGACAGCAGCTCGGTAATACAGAATATTGATGCGTCAAACATATACGAGGTCCCGCTGCTGCTTAAGGAGGAAGGCCTTGACACGGCAGTAGTCAATAAATTGGATCTTAATTGTAAAGAGTGCGATATGACCGAATGGGAAGCACTTGTCAAGAATATAATGAACCTTAAAAACAAAGTTAAGATCGCATTGGTTGGCAAATACATTGAACTCCATGATGCTTACATGTCTGTAGTTGAAGCATTGAAGCACGGCGGATTTGCCAATGACTGCGATGTTGAGATAAAATGGGTCAATGCATGTGATGTAAATGAGGATACGGTAAAAGAACTTTTAAAGGATGCCGACGGCATACTTGTACCCGGAGGATTTGGAGACAGAGGAATTGAAGGCAAGATACTGGCTGTCAAGTATGCAAGGGAAAACAAGGTGCCCTTTTTTGGAATATGTCTTGGAATGCAGTGCGCTGTCATAGAATTTGCAAGAGATGTTGCAGGCTTAAAGGATGCCAACAGTTCTGAAATAAATGCCGATACTCCATACCCTGTAATCGATTTGATGCCTGAACAGCGTGATGTCGATGAAAAAGGCGGAACCATGAGGCTGGGTTTGTATCCATGCAAATTAAAAGAGGACAGCCTGGCATATTCTTGTTATAAAGAGAAACTCATATATGAAAGGCATAGACATAGGTATGAACTAAATAACCAGTATAGAGAAGTGCTCACATCAAATGGTATGATAATGTCGGGCATTTCACCGGATGAAAGACTGGTTGAGATTATAGAACTTCATGATCATCCATGGTTTATAGGCGTACAATTTCATCCTGAGTTTAAATCAAGACCTAATAGGCCCCATGCATTATTTAAAGATTTCATAAGGGCTTCACTCGAAAACAGACTTTCAAAATAAATAAACCTTAAAGGAGCAGCTGTGATCGCAGCTGCTTTTTATATTGATTTTTGGGCAATCCAAGTAAGCGTGAACAGGTAAGCACGATATTCAAAAATCAACATATTGGTATTTTTTCTCATTATATAAGCATATATGTAAATATATGGAAATATTTTTTTATATTATGCAGGAATTTAATGGCATACAACGAATATATAATTAATGCCTCCTTAAAATTGACTGATTATAAGTGAAAGCGGTGTTATATATGAAAAAAGTACTTGTAGTCGATGACCAATTGTCGATAAGAAAACTAATCGATGAAGTGCTTAATGATGAATATGAAATAAAAACCGCAGGAACTGCAGAAGAGGCCATTAGAATATGTGCTCAATATGTTCCTGATATCATACTTTTAGACTTGGGGCTTCCTGGAAGGGACGGGGTGGATATACTTCCGCTTTTAAAAAACATGATACCGGATTGCAAAATAGTAATACTATCAGCCATAGTAAACAGCTTTGTACTAAAGAAAGTATTTTCTCTTGGGGCAAGCGGCTATATAGGAAAACCTTTTGATATTTTCAAAATGAAAGATTTTATAGATGGCATAAAATAAAAATTCTGTCCATGATTAAATCATGGTTGGTTTGTTGTGTTCTGAATTTGATTATTTGGTTTTGCCAAACTGTGTTGTTGATTTTTTGGGCAATCCAAGCAAGTGGCATGAGTATTTTCTATATCTTTGTTAAGCAGAACCGATTATTTTTGCTGAATTGTTTTTAATCAAAGCTTTTGGCAATAATTATATTGGATGATACAGGCATGTTATGATTAACTAATTTATGTATGAATCACAGGGACTGATATATGAATGGTGTAAGGATGCAAAAGATTATGGAAGATATAAGCACAACAAATAAACAAAAGCAGGCTTTATATATAGTGTTGACATTGATTTTTTTAGTACGGCTTATCAGCATAAGCAACCCTCCACTCGATTATTCCTCATGGAGACAGGTTGATACCGATTCTATAGCAAGAAATTTTGTTGAGTATAGATTCAACATATTCTATCCGCAGCTCAACTACGATGGACCCATGCCCAATTACGCGCAGCTTGAACTTCAAATTACCACTTTTATAATAGCAATATTCTATAGGCTTTTCGGCTACAGAGCATTTATTGGGAGGATTATACCCATCATTTTTTTTATGTTCTCATGCTATTTTTTATATATGATTGTAAAGCGAAAGTCAGGGATTAAATGTGCGATTATCACTGTTTTATCATATGGGATGCTTCCGATAAATATAGTATATTCAAGAAATATCATGCCCGAATCTTCTATGATGTTCTTTATGTTAGGAGCATTATATTATTTTATTTTATGGATTGATGAAGAGAAGATCAGGCATTATTTATTAGCATCTGCTTTTACTGCTTTGACTGTTTTAACTAAACCGCCTTCAGCATTGATCGGGGTGCCGATGATATATATTGTATTTGAAAAATATGGGAGAAAGGCATTTAAAA
>CALCDS010000248.1 GCA_937900065.1 uncultured Clostridiaceae bacterium
CCTGCTCCACCTATTGCTGCAAAATAAACCGCCTTATTTTTTTTCATTGATTCGATGACTTCTTTTGATCTTGAACCTTTGCCTATCATTCCCCTTAAGCCAAGATCGAGAAGCTTTGGAGTATATGAATCCATCCTGTAACTTGAAGTCGGACCTGCCGATCCTATTATCCGCTGCGGCCGGGCCGGGCTCGGGCCGACATAATAAATAATTGAATCCTTTATATTAAAGGGAAGCTGCTTACCTTTATCCACTAATTCTATAAGCCTTTTATGTGCTGCATCTCTTGCCGTATATATAGTGCCGGTTATTGAGACAGTATCTCCGGCTTTTAAATCTTTAACCTTTTCTTCAGTTAAAGGAGTGATTATCATTTTTCCCATTTGTAAACGCCTCTGTTTTTTCAATTTATGTGCCATATTAGCACATTATTTTTCGCAGAATATTATCTTTTAGAAAGGTATATCCATTATGTTTAAAGTTCTACTTCAGCATGCCTTGTAACATGACAGTTTATGTTGACTGCTACAGGAAGGCCTGCAATATGAGTCGGGAAAGTTTCAATGTTTACTGCAAGGGCTGTTGTCATGCCTCCAAAACCCTGCGGCCCAATGCCTGACAAATTTATCTTTTTTAAAAGTTCTTCTTCGAGATCCGCATAAAACGGATTACTGTTCCTGACATTTAAAGGCCTTATCAAAGCTCTCTTAGCTAAATTTGCAGCTTTGTCAAAAGTTCCACCAATCCCAACTCCCACGACAATCGGGGGGCATGGATTCGGGCCAGCGTCATGTACTACTTTTAAAACAAAATCTTTTACACCTTCTATTCCATCCGAAGGCTTGAGCATTTTTATCTGGCTCATATTTTCCGAGCCAAATCCTTTTGGTGCTAATGTTATTTTCAAATTATCTCCTTGAACTATTTCATAATAAATAACTGCAGGCGTATTGTCTTTCGTATTTACTCTATTTAAAGGATCTGCTACAACGGATTTGCGTAAATATCCTCTTTTATATCCACCTCTTACGCCTTCGTTGATGGCATCTGTTAAACTTCCACCTGTCACATGTACATCTTGTCCTATCTCTACAAAAACACATGCCATCCCTGTATCCTGGCAAACTGGTATATCGTCATTTTGGGCTATCTCAATATTTTCAAGTATTTTTTCCAATATTCCCTTTGCCATGGGCCAGGGTTCCTTTTCATAATATTTTTTTATTTCATGCTTCACATCATCAGGGATACAATAATTAGAATCAATGCACATCTTTTCCACAGCTTTTG
>CALCDS010000249.1 GCA_937900065.1 uncultured Clostridiaceae bacterium
GCTAAATACATTTTCCTCCCTAAACTTTTATTGACATATATAGATGTCCGATATACCTCCTATATAGGAGGTATATTATGATGGATAAAGGTCTTATCGCTGGAAGCACGACGATGCTGGTATTAAAACTGCTTGAAGGCAAAGATATGTATGGCTATCAAATGATCAATGAACTATCAAAGAAATCCGACCGGACATTTAATTTGAAAGCAGGCACTCTGTATCCTATTCTACATGGGCTTGAAATCAATGAAATGGTAATCTCCTATGATGAAAATGCTGATGGAGCAAGGGTAAGAAAATACTACCATCTTACCCATAAAGGGAAAAAACTCTTGGCTGACAAACAGAGAGAATGGGATGCATACTCGCAAGCCGTTCACAAGATTTTAAACGGAGGTGCAAGTTATGCCGCCATTTGAAAAAATAAAGGAATATACTAATACTGTTTGTAATCAAATCAGATGGAAAAAAGCTCGCCCTGCAATTTCAGAAGAAATCGGAAATCATATAATTGATCAAAGAGATTCCTATATAAAAGAGGGAGTGAATGAAGCCGAGGCCACAGATAAGGTTATTGTTCAGATGGGAGATCCCATTGCTGTAGGAACGCAGCTTGACCGTATCCATTTCAGCACTTCTCTCCTTTACCTTTCAGGTTATAAGCTATGTCTTTTATAATCTGGGCTTTGAGCTGTTGGGACCTCTGTCACTTCCGCTGTTTTCGCGTGGAAATATTGCACTGATGATAAATCTTGTATTGATCGGACTGATGCTTTCTGTTTTTAGAAACGGAGATATCGTTAAAGACAAATATACATCTCTATCTTTCAATAACGACTTCATCTCATGGAAGGATAAAAAACTTATAATTGATTTTGGTAATGCTTTCGGTAAAAAATTTAAATAAAAATACCATTTTTGCAAGCAGTATGAAAAAGCCAAAAATTGTGATAATATTATATTATAGATGTGATATTTTCTTCAGAAATTTTTACTTATACACTTCATATACAATCAGGCAGTTTAGTTTTTAATTGAGCGTAAAAATTTAATTCATTGCTGCATAGAAATGGCGGTTACCACTACGGCTTGATGAGCCGTAGTGGTAACCGCCTGTTGCATCATGGCAATAAAGGAAATTATACAGCATAAATTAAAAAAATATCTATTGCTCACACAAATTGTTCAGCGCTTTATAACTGTTAGAAGCATTTTGAATCTTTCACGAGCTTCAAGCCCGTGAGGAACATCAGACGGCATAATTATTGTTTCACCTGCTTTAACAGTAAAAATATCACTGCCTATCGTAATTTCAGCCGTACCATCTAATATTTGCACCATGGCATCTCCGGAAGTCATATGGGTGCTGATACCCTCTCCTTTATCCAGTGAAAAAAGAGTAATATTAGCAGATGGTATTTGAGCAATAGTTCTACTTATAACCTGGCCTTCTTGATATGATACTAAGTCCTTTAAACTGAGCACTTTTGAAAATTCTATGTTCTTCATTAAGTTGTCCATATCCTTACCTCCTTATATCTCTGAATTAAAGTATAAGCCTATCAATAATAAAAGTACGTAACTTTTGTTACAGGAAAGCAATAATTTGATAATAATACAGCATTGCATGAATCCGTTGCTATTTTGAAATATCCTTTCCTCTTAAATCAACCTGCCAGCCTTTATATACATTAGGATCATATTTGGGTTCGGCAATATCAATATTTTCAGTTTCTGAATTAGTAGCATTAGAATCAGCTTGTACTGAATTTACTTTTTGCGTCTCCATATATATGGATGCTGATTGCTTTTCTCCTGGCACTTGGCTGCTACAGCCAGCAAATATTGCAGATATTAACGCCACGATAACAAAAACGCGGTAATCGGCAACAAAGCTATATCAGATGGACAGTATTCAATAAAAACTTTAT
>CALCDS010000250.1 GCA_937900065.1 uncultured Clostridiaceae bacterium
CTGATCAATTTTTAAGCTTTTTTATTGTCATTATTTTTGTATTTTGAATAATATGATATAAAGGTATATGGCATAAGGGGGCAGGTCTGTGAAGTTCTATCACAAAGGCAAAAGACTTTTGGGGCTGGTTCTTCTTTGCCTGGGCGCAGGTGTACTTCTGGTAATAATACTTCCATCATGGGGTTGGCTTGCCATAGCAGGCATTGGATTGATATGCATAGGATGGTATTGTTTCAAACATTGATATTAGTTTGGCATGAAAGGCAGATGTCTATGAAGATAATCGTAATAAAACTGCCAAGATTTTTGGGAAATTTGATAAGAAAAATAATTGGCAGGTAGCCGGATTTTATAAGGCATAATCTTTAGTATACTTCTATAGAAGAATCATTAAAACACGACATAAAAAAAGGTTTCTAAACATAAGTTAGAAGCCTTTTTCATGTAAAGCACATCTAAAAGATGCGCCTTGCATATTATAACGCTCTTTGTACCTTTCCTGAACGCAAACATCTTGTGCAGACATGTATTGTTTTAGGAGTACCGTTTACAATGGCTCTTACCCTCTTTACATTTGGAGCCCAAGCCCTGTTGGATTTTCTATGAGAATGACTGTATTTTATTCCAAATACAACACTTTTATTGCAGATATCACACTTTCCTGTCATATACAACACCTCCTTTGGAATCATGCATATCATTAAATATTATATCAATGTTCAAACAAAAAACATTTTATCATATTTTTGACCATATTGGCAACCCATATTATAGAAATATGCAGTTTTCAATAAGAAATTCCCATGTTAGTATATACATACCGTGATACTTGATGCCATCAAATTTAATAATTGTTTCGCATCCTTAAAAGCACATCTTCGAGCTTGCCGTTAAAATAACCCGGCGTTTCCATCTTGATGGATACAAGTGCGGCCGCAAATTTTACGGAATCGGCCACATCGTGGTCAAGCCTTCTTGTAAGATATGCTGCAAAGGTGGTATCTCCTCTTCCAGTCCTTCCTGAAAAATTTTTACTGGTGAATTTTTCATAATATGTCTTGCCGAATGCCCGGACAAGCACACCTTTTGAATGGGTTACCATCACTTCAGGACATCCCCATTTTTCAAATGTGATGGCGGCTTTTTCGATATCATCGGTCCCGGTCAAGATTTGAGCCTCGACTATGTCCAACTTTACTCCGTTCATCAATGAGGCTATTTCTTTTTTTCTGTCATCATCCTCAAAAGATATCTTGCGTGTGTTTTTGTCCATATGCCTTACGATGCTCTGCATATCGATGGATAAATAGCTGTATTTTTTCCTTAAGTATTTAATAAGATCCATATTGAATTCAGTATTTGATATGCCTGCAAGGTGTAAGCATTTGCTTTCACCTTTAGGGACTTCGTCGCTTTTAATGAAACCTGCATCCTTTTGCAATATGAATTCTCTGTTATCTATGTCCTCGGTTGGATAAATAACTTTTATGTATGTCGTGTCGTTGCTAGGTATAACGTATGTTTCTACTCCAAGTTTCTCCATGGGTTCAAGTATATGCTTGTCCCTGTCAGCCATTTTAACTACAAGCGCAGTTTTTTTACCAAGCCTTGCGGGAACTGAAGCACTGAAAAACATGGCTCCGCCAGGACTTATGCTGCTCTTAGCGTTAAAAGGCACAATCTCATTAAAGCTCATGTGCCCCAAAAATGTTACATCATAGCCCATTATGCATTTCTCCTTTTGAAAATAAAGTTTAGACTATATTAAAGTATAGCGAGGCCTTATATGCCCATCACTTGTGATGGCGGGTAATATATCATTTTCAGGCGGCAAGCTATCTTTCGCCTCGCTGAAACGCACCAAGGTAAGAAAATTTTTCTACAGCCGAAAAATTTTCTACTGATGCGTTATAATGTTGATTTTTTGAGCAATC
>CALCDS010000251.1 GCA_937900065.1 uncultured Clostridiaceae bacterium
ACTTAAAAATCAAATGCTTTTAAAAAAAGCTTAAAAATACCATATGGAAGCGATGTAAAACCTCCGGTGATAAAAACCGTTGCGACAACTGGGACGGGTATAGACCAACTGGGGCAGAAAATAACAAGCCACATGAAAGGTTTAAAGAGCACAAATAGGCTGGAGATTAGAAGAAAAAATAACAGCAGGATTGAAATACTTGAGCTTGCAAAAGATAAATTCATTGATAAAAAAGGAGAAGGAATACAGCATATTGCTTTTAGAGTATAGGATATTGACAAAGTACTGCATGAGTTAAAACAACAAGGTGTCAAGCTCATCGATGAAAAACCGAGGCATGGCGCGGGAGGCGCCCGTATTGCATTTGTACATCCTAAAAGCACAAAGGGCATGCTTCTTGAGCTTTGCCAGAGAGATTAATTTTAGGGGGGAAGAATATGAGCAAAATTGATGAACTGATTACCCGCAAGCAAATCATTGAGCATGGCGGAGGCCCGGAGAAGATTGAAAAACAGCATAATAAAGGCAAGATGTTTGCTAGGGAAAGGATTAATTACCTTCTTGATGAAGGGAGCTTTGTTGAGATAGATGCGTTTGTAAAGCATAGATGCAGCAATTTCAACATGGCAAATCTCGAAGCACCAGCAGAAGGTGTGATAACAGGTTACGGCACGATTGACGGAAGGCTTGTATATGTATATTCCCAGGATTTTACGGTTATAGGCGGTTCACTCGGGGAAATGCATGCTAAAAAGATATGCAAAATACTTGATATGGCCGTCAAAATGGGAGCACCTGTCATAGGAATAAACGATTCGGGCGGTGCCAGGATTCAAGAAGGAGTCGATGCCCTTTCAGGCTATGGGCAGATATTTTACAGAAATACAAGGGCGTCTGGAGTTGTTCCTCAGATTTCAGCGATAATGGGTCCCTGCGCAGGAGGCGCGGTATATTCCCCGGCACTTACGGATTTCATTTTTATGGTCGATAAAACAAGCCAGATGTTTATCACAGGGCCACAGGTGATAAAGTCAGTTACAGGTGAGGAAGTTTCGTCGGATGCGCTTGGCGGAGCCAAGACCCATAACACCACCTCGGGAGTTGCTCATTTTATGGCAAAAGACGAAAAGGAATGCCTGGATCAGATAAGAAAGCTGGTAAGCTTCCTGCCGTCCAATAATATGGAAAATCCTCCTGAATATACGACAAAGGATGATTTGAACAGGATTATTCCCGAGTTTGATGAAATAATGCCTGATAATGCAAATAAGCCCTATGATATGAAAGAGATAATAACTAAGATAGCCGATGATGGCGATTTCTTTGAAGTCCAGCAATACTATGCTGAAAACATAATAACCGGTTTTGCAAGGATTAATGGAAGATCAATAGGAATAATAGCCAATCAGCCAAATGTTTTAGCAGGCTGCCTTGATATAAATGCTTCTGATAAGGCTGCAAGGTTTATAAGAACCTGCGATGCATTCAATGTGCCATTGCTTAACATTGTTGACGTTCCGGGATTTTTGCCGGGTACGAATCAGGAATATGGAGGGATTATAAGGCATGGTGCCAAAATGCTTTATGCATATTCTGAAGCTAGCGTGCCAAAGGTTACTATGATTGTAAGAAAGGCATATGGAGGAGCATATCTTGCGATGTGCAGCAAGGATCTTGGAGCTGACATAGTATATGCATGGCCGACAGCTGAAATTGCGGTAATGGGACCTGAAGGAGCGGCAAATATCATATTCAAGAAGGAGATCGAATCATCCATAAATCCTGAGGATGAAAGAGAGGCAAAGATCAAGGAATATAGACAGGAATTTGCGACACCTTATATAGCAGCTCAAAGAGGATATGTGGATGACGTTATCATACCGTCTGAAAGCAGACAAAGGCTGGCTGCTGCATTTGAAATGCTGCAGAGTAAAAGGGATAGTTCCCTTCCGAAGAAACATGGAAACCTTCCGGTATGATTCATCAGATTTGGTTCATAATCTATAGAATTTCCTGTATAAAGAGGTGAATATATTAATGGAAAAATTGATGTTTGGCATAGGTGTAGCGATTATTTGCATGGCCATAGTTTTTCTCGTGCTTATTGGATTAAACTACATAATAAAGCTTGAAAAATTAATATTTAGGAAAAGCAAAACTAAATCCAATCAGGCACCATTAGTTGATGAAGTCAAAGCCGCGGACAAGGGAAAAAGCTATGAAGGCAACGATGAGATCATAGCGGTTATTTCAGCTGCAATTGCAGCCGTGATAGGAAGGCCATATTCCAAGATAATTGTAAGGTCTATAAAGGAAGTAGGCATAAACACTCCGTCGTGGGCTTTAGCCGGACGCCAGGAACAAATGAACGAAAGACTTTAATATATCATAGGGAGGTTTAAATATGAGAAAATTTAACGTAACGGTAAATGGAAAGACATATGAAGTCGAAGTCGAAGAGCTGGGCGGGGCAATCAGCACACCGGCACCATCCCCTGTGAAAGCCGCTGCGCCGACTGCTTCGAAACCTGAAGCGGTACAGACGAAGGCTGCCGCACCAGCACCTAGCAGATCGGAAATCGCGGCCGAAAAGAAAGAGGAAGCTCCGGTCAAGAATGATCAGGCTGCTCCTGTAACAGGCGGAGATACGATTTCAAGCCCGATGCCTGGAACAATATTATCTGTTAATGTAAAAGAGGGTGATGTTGTTAAAAAGGGAGATGTGCTGTTTATACTTGAGGCCATGAAGATGGAAAACGAAATAATGGCACCCCATGATGGAAAGATTGCAAGCGTAGGAGTTTCAAAAGGGGAATCAGTCAATACCGGCAATATGCTTGCCGTTATAAAATAATGTTTTGACTGGGGGAGACTGTATGAATTTTAGCTGGAGTATGATTCCTGATGTTTTTGTTGAGCTTTTTAAAAATTCTGGTTTTGTTAATTTGACATACCAGCATTGGATAATGATAGCTATAGCCTGTATACTCATCTACCTTGCTATAGTAAAGCAATATGAACCTCTTTTGCTTTTGCCGATTGCTTTTGGGATGCTGCTTGCCAATCTTCCAAATGCAGGACTGATGAGTGCACCCGTATATGGAGTCGACGGCAAGGTTAAGCAGATAGGAGGTTTGCTCTGGTACCTTTATCAGGGAGTGCAGCTTGATATCTATCCTCCTTTGATATTCATGGGGATAGGTGCTATGACAGATTTCGGGCCCTTGATTGCAAATCCTTCAAGTTTGCTTTTAGGGGCTGCCGCACAGCTTGGCGTGTTTACTGCTTTTATCGGGGCGATACTTTTAGGCTTTACCCCTCAAGAAGCTGCCTCGATAGGAATCATAGGCGGTGCCGACGGTCCTACGGCAATATATCTTACTTCAAAACTCGCACCGAAACTATTAGGACCCATAGCGGTTGCAGCATATTCATATATGGCCCTGGTACCTATAATCCAACCACCTATAATGAAATTGTTTACAACAAAAGAAGAAAGAAAGATAAGGATGGATACTTTAAAACCGGTATCCAAAACTGAAAAGATAATATTTCCAATAATCGTTACAGTAATAGTTTCACTACTTCTTCCATCAGTGGCTCCTCTTATAGGCACATTGATGCTCGGCAATCTGTTTAGAGAGTCGGGAGTGGTTGAAAGGCTGACTGATACGGCACAGAATGCGCTAATAAATATTATAACCATATTCTTAGGCGTGACCGTTGGGGCTACGGCAAACGCTGAGGTCTTTCTAAGGCCTCAAACCATAGCAATAATAGTATTAGGACTTTTCGCATTTGCATTCAGCACGGCCGGAGGTGTATGGCTTGGAAAGTTGATGTGCAAGGCGACCCATGGCAAGGTAAACCCGCTTATAGGTTCGGCAGGAGTTTCAGCCGTACCGATGGCTGCAAGGGTAAGCCAGGTGGTAGGGCAAAAAGAGGATCCGGGGAACTTTTTGCTCATGCATGCAATGGGGCCGAATGTGGCAGGAGTAATAGGGACTGCTGTTGCGGCAGGGACGCTGCTCGCAATGTTCGGACCGAAATAAACAAAAAAATAAAGGAGCATCGCAA
>CALCDS010000252.1 GCA_937900065.1 uncultured Clostridiaceae bacterium
TGTGCCTCTTTGCAGATGTACAGCTTGATGCCTAATTTGTCTTCAAGCGCACGGACAACGCCCATGTTTTTTGCTACGCCTCCGGTCATCATAAAATCACCCATAAGGCCGAGGCGGTTTACAAACGTTGAGACCTTTGCGGCAACTGAATTGTTAAGGCCGTGGATGATATCCGGTACTGCTTTGTTCTGAGCTATGAGCGATACCACCTCGGATTCTGCAAACACAGTGCACATGCTGGTGATTACAATATCCTCTTTCCACTTTAATCCAAGTGTGCTCATTTCATCAAGTGAAATTCCAAGTGCCCGCGCCATCATTTCAAGAAACCTTCCGGTACCGGCCGCACATTTGTCGTTCATTACAAAGTTCCTGACTGCGCCGGTTTCGTCTATTCGTATGACCTTGCTGTCCTGACCGCCTATATCGATGATGGTGCGTACCGCAGGATTGAGGTGATGAGCTCCCTTTGCGTGGCAGGAAATCTCTGTGATGCTCTTATCTTTGTCGCTGATGTATGCCCGACCGTATCCGGTCGTTACGATGCGTGAAATAGAGGAGCGGTCAATTCCTGCTCTAAAGAGCGCTTCATCAAGGCTTTTTTTTGCGCTGGACTGGGCGCCGCCGCCTGTAGGGATTATGACAGATGAAATGATGTTTTTGCTATCATCCAGAATCACAACGTCCGTGCTGGCAGACCCGCTGTCGATCCCTGCAACGAAATGTTTCTTTATCGGGCTTATTTTTTTTACCCTTTTATTTTCCAAACCTGAAAGAGTTTCACAAAATGCTTGGATACGCGTTTGCAGCTGTCCTTCGCTTTGGCGTGTATAATCCGTTTCCAACTTAAGTATGGGCATTGTAAGCTTGTCTTTTATCTCTGAGTATTCAAAACCATAATAGTCACAAAACTTTATGGTATGGTAAATTACACCGCGAAGGTTTGGATCTGTATACAAACGCCTTCTGGCAAGCGTGTCATTCATGCGACAGCACGGAATCTGTGACAGCAGAGCATCCGCATATATCATGAACATCTGTTTTTCATCAGAAGCATTTTTTAGTGCATCCATATCCATTGATAGGCTGCGATTGCCGATACAGGTGAGGTTCCTTACTGGATAGGGCATGTATTTTTTAATCATTGCCTCCATTTCACGGCCTGCACGTGCGCCGAGTATGCCTACATATGGGCCGGATGATTTCTCCAGTGGAGAAAAAGCCGTTTTGAATGCATCGCAGTCAAACTGCTTGCCAGTATACTTCTCGTAAGCGGATTTTAAATTCATCAGGCTCTCTGCAAAGTTTTTTCTCTGGCAGCATCCGAATTTATGAGGAAGATCGATCAGGTATAAAAAACTGCAGGTTCCATTGTCTTTAATAATATCATATACACGGCGCATGGTGTCACAGCAATTTACCAGCACCAGTTTGTCAATATTTTTAGAGATGGCTGACTGAATAACGGATTTACCGAATCCGCACAGATTGGGGTGAGCTATCCTGTCGGACAGATCAAAGTTATCCGGCATATCATCCAGTACAGTGCATTCTTCTTTGAAACCGGCAAACAGCTCCACAGGGGTATATTTACAGACATAATATATCATTTGCTTTTTCCTCCCAACATTTCAAGAAATGCTCCCAGGCGGGTCGCGATCTGGCCGTCACTGCTATTTGACGGATCACAGCCGTCGCCGCCTAAAATCAGAGTAGACAATCCCTTGTCTTCCAGTGCTTCTTTTATCAACTGAGCCGCACCGAGAGTTGCTTTGCATCCCCAGTGTGCAAAGATCACTGCGCCGTCTGCGCCCGTATGTTTGGCCATATTTATCGCTTGAAGTATGCGCCTTTCGGGACTGCCGTTGTAGCACGAATATACCATTCGCCTTGCCATCGATTCATATGGCTTTGACGCATCCATAGGCGGCATCATGCTTTCATATGCAAGGTCACAGGCAGTGACAAATACCTTATCATTAAAGTTGAGCAGCTCTTTGACAGAAGGCTGCATGTACGGAAGCAAGTGCAGCCACAGCAGACGAAGGCCGCTGCTTATCGGCGCTTTCTTGATATCATCAAGAAGCATTTTGCTGTATTTTTCCGATTCTTTGCTTCCAAGCAGTATATGGTTCATAAAAACAGAATACATCTCGCTGGTAAGATCGCCGGGCAAGCGGCGCTCTTTTTGATATCCAAGAT
>CALCDS010000253.1 GCA_937900065.1 uncultured Clostridiaceae bacterium
AATCATTGGGCATTATACCCATGGGAACAAATGATATGAGGGAAATCGCATTTAATTTTTCATTGATGGCACAAAAATATAATATTCCTGTTGAGACATGTGCTGAAAGAATAGATCTTTCCGATATGGGAATAAAGCATGGAAAATGCATAGACGATAAGATAGTTTCAAAGATCATAGGATATGATATTTCTGTTAAAAAAGATAAAGCGCAGCGGGAAGAATGCGGATGTGTAAAAAGTATAGATATAGGTTCATATAATACTTGCAGGCATAATTGCGTATACTGCTACGCCAATTTTAATGAAGCAATGGTAAAAAGAAATTTTTCACTTCATGATCCGGATTCACCATTGCTGTATGGCAAACTTTCCTTTGATGACATCATAAAAGATAGATTCATGGAAAGCTATGTAAATATCAGTTAAACGATTTGAAAAGCGATTTCCAAAGGTGTATATTTATCTTGGTAAGTTTTGACGTTTAGAGCTTATTCATTTTATACATCTGTAAATGTCAAAGTATAAAACGAGGTGAAATCATGATTTATACTATAAAGACAAAGAGGCCGCAGGAGTTTATAGATGTAACCGGCATGATTTCAGATGCTGTTTCAAAGAGCAGCGTGCAAAATGGGATTGCTGCAATATTTGTTCCGCATACAACAGCGGGGATTACCATAAATGAGAATGCAGATCCAAATGTGGTAAGGGACATATTGAATTCTCTCAATAAAACGTATCCTGTGGAAGGCGATTACATGCATAGCGAGGGGAATTCACATGCGCATATAAAGGCATCGCTTATGGGCTCGTCCTGTATGGTTTTGATAAGGGATGGAAGTTTGGTGCTCGGCACATGGCAGGGCATATATTTTTGCGAATTTGACGGCCCGAGAAACAGGAAGCTGTTTGTAAAGATCATTAAAGATTGACATAATCGAAATTAAATGTAAACAAATTTTAAAATAGAGGTGAAGGATTTGATAGATATAAAAAGCAAAGAGGAAATAGGGTATATGGCTGCAGCCGGGAGGATACTCGCGTCATGCCATAGGGAAATAAGGAAGATGATAAAGCCGGGTATAAGCAGCATGGAAATAGATGCATTTGTAGAAAATTACTTGAATGAACATGGGGCAAAAGCAGAGCAAAAGGGTTATATGGGTTTTCCGTATGCAACTTGCGCTTCGGTGAATGATGAGGTCTGCCATGGCTTTCCCACAAAAAAACCTTTAAAAGAAGGGGACATTGTTACTATAGACATGGTTGTAAATTTGAATGGATGGCTTGCTGATTCAGCATGGTCATATGCTGTCGGCAAGATATCAAAAGAAGCCGAGGATCTTATGAAAGTGACCAAAGAGTGCCTCTACTTAGGCATAAAAAAGGCTGTTGCCGGAAACCGCCTGGGCGATGTGGGCCATGCGATACAGTCTTATGCGGAAGAGAGGGGTTATTCGGTCGTAAGAGACTACACAGGCCACGGCATAGGAAGGATAATGCATGACGACTTGGTAGTTCCCCATTATGGTAGAGCCGGAAGGGGAATAAGGATCAGAGAAGGAATGGTGTTTACAATAGAGCCCATGATAAACATAGGGACATACAGGGTAAAGGTAGATGACAACGACTGGACGGCACGCACCGCAGATGGCAGCCTATCGGCTCAATATGAACATACCATTGCCATAACAAGCAACGGACCGATCATATTGACTGATCAGGACAAAATTTGATGAGTACTGCTTATTGAATTCCTAGGTTTTTAATATGCCGGTTTGCAATCATATAGTGTTAACAAATTATAAATGCATAAAAAATCTCGCTTGTCAAAAAATATATATGACATCCGTAATTTTAAAACTTGTTATGGATCGATTATATATTTAAAGGAGATGTATTTATGGCAAATTTGACCCAAAAGGAAAGATACCTTTTGCAAGATCAAAAAGGACATGAAGAGCTGTGCATTAAAAAATACACGAACTATGCGGATCAAGCACAGGATCCACAATTAAAACAGGTATTTACGAATAATGCAAAACAGGAACAGCAGCATTTAAGTACAATAAACCAGATGCTAAGCGGACAGACTCCAAATACTAATCAAAATATGCAGCAAAATCAGCAGCAGGGCCAGCAAGCAATGAAAAGCGGGATAAATGGCCAAGGGGATAAAGAGTTATGCGAAGACATGCTGCTGACTGAAAAGTATGTTTCAAATGCATATAACACAGCAATTTTTGAGTTCAGGGACCCTAATATGAGGCAGGCATTAAACCATATACAGAAGGAAGAGCAGGAACATGGAGAGGCTATATATAATTATATGGAAAGCAAAGGAATGTATAATGTACAGTAAAAAGTTGCTGTGAGTTTAAGTTGTATTTGATTCATATCCCTATGTAACATATTATTGCTATAAGGGGTGGTTACTGTGAAGATAGGAGTACGAAGACCAAGTTTAAAAAAGAGCATATCGGCCAGAACGAGTATGAATAGGATGCTGAGAAATGGCTTGGGGTTAAAAGCTCCAAGAGGGCTTGGCTGGATTACCAATCCTAAAAGGGCGGCATACAACAGAGTTTACAACAGGACGAGTACAAGTGTTTTTAGCTTCATCAAAAAATTATTCAAATAGAATAATCCCTTTCAAATGTATTTTATAGCTGCATTTTGCTAAAAATATATTTATAGATTTAGTGATATAGATGGAGGAATCTTATGAAGCTAAAGTTATCGTTATTTTTGCAAATAACAGTGCTGTCATTAATCCTGGTGCTTGCAGGCTGTGCTCCTAAAGCACCAGCTCCTGAATCGACTCCGGATGTAAAGACATCGGCCTCAATAGTGGACAATTCCGATGCTTTTATAAAAGCGATAAGCAGCAAGGGAACCTGGATTATTGCACTGACAAAGGACATAACTGTTGATAAAGACATCTCACTGGAAGGTGAATTTAAAAACGGAAAGAAAGACGAGAAAGGCAATGATATCATTCAACGGAAGATTGCCCTTTATGCGCAGGACGAGAACCGAAATGTGACCGCAAGGTATACTCTGACAGCTCCCAAACTTACCATTTTAAGCCCTGAAGCTAGCATCGTGAATGGAACTTTCAAAGGCGACATTTATGTTTCGGCAAAGGATTTCCAGCTCATAGGCACTAAGGTTGACGGCAATGTATATTTTACGAATGAAGAGGCAAAATCCACATTTAAAAAAGATGACAAGAGCACGATTACTGGTAAAACGGAATTAAAGAAAGAGTAAACTAAAAACAGTATTTGAAGCATATCGAGTTCTGTAAAACTGAAATCATTTAAAAAGCAGAAAAGCTCATTTTATATATGAAGTTTTTCTGCTTTTTTGTTTAGGCTATATTAAAGTACGATGTTGATT
>CALCDS010000254.1 GCA_937900065.1 uncultured Clostridiaceae bacterium
TCACAAGCCCTGATCTTCTCATCGTCATCAAGCAGGCATGTCTCAATTATGACTTTGACTATTGCAGAATCCTTCACGGCATCAACGATGCTTCCTATTTCCTTTTCTATATAATCATACTTTTTATCCTTCAATGCCCCGACATTGATGACCATATCCACTTCTTTCGCTCCATCTTCAACAGCCCTTTTAGCCTCAAAAACTTTTGTTTCGGTTGCATTGGCTCCGAGTGGGAAGCCTACGACTGTGCATACCTTAACATTGCTGCCTAAAAGAAGGTTGCTGGCCAATTTAACATAGCAAGGATTTATGCATACCGAAGCAAAACCGTATTTTAAAGCTTCATTGCACAATTTCTCGATATCAGCCTTTGAAGCTTCAGGCTTTAGCATAGTGTGGTCGATTATGGATGCGATATACTTTTTATCCACCAAAACAAACACCCCCAAATTTTTAAATAATGCATTCAGAACCGCAGAATGTATAAAATAATACTTCTTCAAAATCTTATGTTTAACCTAAAATGATTATATCATAATTATAGTACATGAGGTGCTTTCCTTAATCATAGATGCTGTTTCATCGATACTATTTGCTCCCTGAGGCCTCGGTTTTTGCCTTGCTTTGCTGCACGGTTTTAACCGTTGGTTTGGGAGGAATCTTTTTTATAAAGCTTCCTGATACAACAAGTTCATTTTTATCAGTTGCTATCATCGAGTACTGGGTCGTAAGTTTAATCGCGCCCCTTGGGCAAAAATCAGCACACATCTGGCAAAAAGTACAGGAATTCAAATTGAATTTCATCTCTATAAGTTGGCCCTCATCATTTTTCTCGCCCTTTGTCATTGTAATGGCGCCTGGAGAACATACCCTGATGCACATGCCACAGGCTATGCATTTTTCAGGATCATAGCTTATCTTCCCCCGGTAACCTTTGGGGGCTTCTTTTTTTACTTTAGGGTATCTTTCAGTTGAAGGTTTTGAAAAGAAATCCTTTAAAGCATTCCCAGCATACGGAAATTTCATCTGTTCTACCCCCTTTTATCCTTTAATATTTCAATAGCTTTTATTATCCCGTCGATTATGGCTTCAGGCTTTGGAGGGCACCCGGCGACAGAAACATCCACATCCACGAATCTATCGAGCGGAGCCTCGATCGAATAACTTCCTTTAAAAACATTGCCGGACATGGGGCACGACCCTAACGACACCACTACCTTAGGGTCTGGTACCTGGGACAATACCTTAAGAGCCCTATCTTTGGACTGTGACGTCAAAGGGCCGGTCACAACCACTATGTCAGCCTGCCTCGGGGTTCCGGTAAGTTTAATTCCAAATCTCTCTACATCATACCTCGGAGTTAGAATCGAGATAAGCTCTATATCACATCCATTGCATGACCCTGTATTTAAATGATAGAGCCAAGGAGATTTTACTTTACTTTTTGTTATAATATCATCAAACATATTTATACCCCCATGCTTAAAGCTTAAAGACCTGCCCATACCAGCACAAGGCTCAGTAATGACAGAGCCGTTGGATATGTCCAATAAAATTTAAAAGCTTGTTCAATTCTGATTCTTGCTGTAGTCGCCCTTAAAAGAGACACAGCGATGAATAGTATAACGATCACAAGCGCCATATGCCAGACAATGCTAACCAGGCTGTTTACAAAAATACTCGATGAAACTGCCGGTATTATGCCGCTCATAAACATGGCTATAAAAAGACTTATCATCACAAATATTTTTATGCCCTGTGTAAGCTTGTAAACTCCAAATAAAATCCCGCCGTATTCGACCATAGTGCCTTCACATATTTCGGTTTCAGCATCAGCTATATCAAATGGTGTAGAACCTATTTCACAAGGTATTACCATTAGGAAAGCTAGGGCGGCAGGTATGAGGCTCCACTGCAAAAATGCAGGCCCGTTTTTAATCTGATAATCCACTATGTTTATCAGAGAAAATGTAGCTGCCGTATTGGTAAGCCTGCCTATCTTCATCCCGACTGCCAAAAGCGTTATTACAAGCGGCAGTTCATATCCAAGCATAAGCACGACTTCCCTTGAAGCCCCGACTCCTCCAAAAGGTGAGCCGGATGATGCCCCGCCTATTATGATTGCAAGAGACGGTATGGTGAGTAAATACACTATCACAACCAGATCAGCATAGTTATTAAAAAAAGTTTTGAAATAATCGATCGGTATAAAAAGCGCTATTGTTATTATGCTTATAAGCCCTATTACAGGAGCTATAATATAAATCTTTTTTGCAGCTTTATTTGGAACTATCCTTTCTTTTCCCATCAATTTAAAGAAATCATAAAAAGGCTGTATGATCGGCGGGCCTATTCTTTTTTGCATCCTGGCAACTATCTTTCTATCTATTCCCAATAATAAAAGCCCGATTGCAAAGCAGAACAAAAGTCCTGGAAAAACAAGCACATAAAATAAGCCTAAAAGTATTTCCATATTTCAACCCCCCTTCAATAAACTATAGTGTTATGAGCAGATAAAGAGATATCACTGCGAAAGTCCCAATGACCCACAATGAATAATCGTTAACGACCCCGCTGTGGGCGCCCCGCAGAAAACCAAAATACTTTCTAAGTTCAAACCTCAATCCCCAGAATAGATCAGTTCCGCCTACGGAAGACGGACCTATATCTTCACCGCCGGTAAACACATCATATTTCCCAGCGTTTTCAGAAGACATTGCAACTTCACTTGCCATTTCCGCACGGACTTCCTTTTTACCTCTGTATAAAAACAGCACGAAGAGTGTAAATCCAAGCAATACAACCATGAATACGACCAGCCATCCTATGGGATTGTATCCTGAAATCGAATATGTGAGCTTTCTCATTACAACTTCCTTATTTGCAACTTCCTCATAATAACCTGTTCCCAATATCGAATCTATATACTTTCCAGGATTCAATACTGCAGTTGCCGCAGGCCTGATGAGGTATTTATCAACCAACACGGGCAACGTTCCGCCTATCAGGGATGCACCTGCCAAAACTCCCATAGGTATAAGCATAGATTTAGGAACTTCCTCAACATCTTCAAATTTAGGGGACAGTTCTCCAAAGAATGCCGACTGCAAAGCTTTCAAAAGCGTGGCAAGCGAAAGCACACTGCACAGGAATGCTACGATTGTCACAGGAGCATACCCTGCTTCAAATGTGGACTGGTATATGAGCCATTTGCTCACAAACCCGTTAAAGGGAGGTATCCCTCCGATTGAGAGCGTGCCGACTATAAAGAATGCTGTTGTATACGGCATCTTTTTGGCAAGCCCGCCAAGCTCGTTCAAATCAGTGGTATGGGTTCTAAAATGAATCGCTCCTGCGCAAAGGAATAGGAGGCTTTTAAACACCACATGATTTATAATATGATA
>CALCDS010000255.1 GCA_937900065.1 uncultured Clostridiaceae bacterium
GTGAACTGGCGAACGGGATGCTCAAAAATCAACATCATACTTAAGAAGAGCCAAATTAAAAGGAATTAAGGAAGCCGTTTATGAAGATAGCGAAGTTTACTGAGAAAATTCGATTTTCATAACTATAGGGCATAAAAAGCAAAGGAGATAAAAAATGGGTAAAACGAATTTACAGCCTCATATAAGGTGCGGCAATGAAGATAGTGCAAGATATGCAATTTTACCTGGTGATCCAAAGAGGGTCGATAGAATAAAGGAATATCTTACCGATGTAAGGGATATTGATTTCAACCGAGAGTATAAAAGCATCAGAGGTGTTTACAAAGGCGTTGACGTCATGGCGGTTTCAACGGGAATCGGTGGGACATCTACAGGTATTGCAGTGGAGGAACTTCACAACATCGGTGTGGAAACCATGATCAGAATCGGAAGCTGTGGAGCGCTTCAGCCGGAAATCAAGCTGGGCGATTTGATTCTGATAAATGGTGCTGTGCGCGATGACGGAGCCTCTAAAGCTTATATCGATTCCATTTATCCTGCAGTGCCGGATACACAGTTGCTTGTCTGTACCATGGAAGCAGCAGAGGATAATAAATTTCGCTTTCACGTCGGCAAAGCAAGGAGCCATGATAGTTTTTATACTGATGAGGAAGACGAAATCGATAAATTCTGGGCTTCAAAGGGAATACTTGGAGCCGATATGGAAACATCAGCGCTTTTTGTTATCGGAGGACTGCGCAAAGTAAGAACAGCATCCATACTCAATACGGTTGTGGAAAGCAGCGGAGGGCTTGAAAATGGAATAAACAGTTATGTAAATGGGGAAAGCCTCACTAAAATCGGTGAGGAGCATGAAATTATAACGGCATTGGAAGCAATTTATAAAATAAATAAAAAGGAGTGACAAAAATGAAAAGAACTAGTATGTGGTCATTTAACCTTAACACAGCGTCTCTAGTGCTTATCCCCGCAGCGGTCGGCATCAATTACATAGGCAAGTTGTTTGCAGGTGCATTAAAACTTCCGCTCTGGCTTGACTCGATCGGTACTATTCTGGCTGCTTGCCTGGCCGGCCCGATTGTGGGCGCAATTTGCGGTGCAATCAACAACATCATTTATGGTTTTACTCTGGATCCGGTTTCTTTTATCTATGCTGTTACCAGTATTGGAATCGGCGTTGCTGCCGGCATACTGGCATACAAGGGCAGGATAAAAACTGCGGTTGGCGCAATTTTATCCGGTCTTGTGATCGCTCTTGTAGCAACTGTTATTTCTACTCCGATTAACATTGGAATGTATGGTGGACAAACAGGAAATCTATGGGGCGATGCACTCTTTACATGGTGCACGGCAAGCCATTTTCCAATGTGGCTCGCTTCCGGATTAGACGAGCTGGTTGTAGATATTCCGGATAAAGTTGCATCTGTCTTAATTGCATTTGGCATTTATAAGGCATTGCCTAAGAATCTTACGGTTTTGTACAAGAATGATCAAAAAATTGAAAGGTTGGACTAATTCTTTGATTCTGTTTCAATTGATTTTGCATAAAGTTTTGGACTAAGGATAGAGGGAAGGGAATACTGTTTGAAAAGCATAAGTTTATATCAGGAGAAAAATACTTTGATTCACAAGTTGGACCCGAACAGCAAGATTATATATATATTTGTAGCAAATATAGCTCCGGCTTTGATTGGAGCGCGTATGGCGACGGCATCGTTTATTTTGATCAGCATTGTGATTCTTACGATTGGGAAAGTACTTCATAAAACTGCTCCAATGCTTGAATTTTCCGGACTGATTCTTCTTACGGTCGCGATTATACAGGGAATTTTTCACCAGGGCAATACAACAGTGGCTTTTGCGCTCGGCTCGGTGGTGTTCTATAAGGAAGGCCTTATGTTTGCTTTGGGCATTGCACTAAACGTCATAAATATTTTAATGAGTTTTTCAATTTTGGTTTTGACTACAAAGCCGTCGGACATGGTGGAAACATTTGTGCATATGGGTCTTTCTCCAAGATTGGGTTATGTGATGAGTTCAGTATTCCAGATCATTCCGCAAATGACAAAAACAATGGCGACAATAACTGATGCACAGCGTTCCCGGGGAATGGAAACAGAGGGAAAACTTAAAACGCGTATAAAAGCTTTTTTCCCTCTGATTTCCCCAGTGGTTATGAATTCATTGATCAGCACTAAGGAAAGGGCCATTGCCCTTGAAGTTCGAGGCTTTGGTTCCAAACAGAAAAAGACTTTTTTAAATGATCTGCAAAAAACACGTTATGATGATATTTTTAGATTTGTGCTTATTTTAATTTTGATTTTATCAATTTTTTGGAGGGTACTGATTTGGCTAAAATAGTAGCAGAACATTTAAAATATAAATATCCGCTTTCAGAGAAACTGGCTCTATATGATATTTCGTTTACAATTGAGCCTGGAGAATTTATTGGCATTATCGGAGAAAACAATGCAGGTAAAAGCACCCTTTGTCAGGCAATGGTCGGCATTGTGCCGAATTTTTATAAAGGCGCATACGGCGGTAAAGTTTTGATAGGAGATATGGAAATCGCAAAAAGTAATATCAGCGACATCTGCAAGAAGGTGGGAATAGTTTTTCAAAATCCATTCAATCAGGTGACAGGTTGCAAACTCACTGTTTATGAAGAAGTAGCATTTGGATTGGAAAACATGGGCCTGCCGAGGAGCGAGATGATAGATAGGATAGATTATTCGCTTAAATTGCTTGATATTTATAAATACAAGGACAGAAATCCATTTGACCTTTCCGGAGGCCAGATGCAAAGAATGGCAATCGCCAGCATTATTGCAATGCGTCCTGAAGTCATAATACTTGACGAGCCGACTTCTCAACTTGATCCTCAGGGAAGTGAAGAGGTCTTTCGTGCTGTACAAAACCTTAGCCGTGAAGGAATAACGATTATCATGGTTGAACATAAAATGGAAAAAATTGCAGAGTATAGCGACCGAGTTATGCTTTTGCATGAAGGAAAGCTGATTGCATTTGAAACCCCTGAGAAGATTTTTTCGAGGGATGACCTGGATTGCTATGGCGTGACCGCACCTGCTTATACCCGGATTTGCAAAAGCTTGGGTATAAAAAATAAAAAAACAGGCTTTTATCCGGTCACTCTGGAAGAAACCAAGAGCCTGATAGGTTTTTCTGAAAAAGAGAGGTGCCCATATGACCAGAATTGAAGTACAAGAAATGCATTTTAGTTATACTGAACAGGAACCTATACTCAAAGGGATAAACATTACTTTAGATGAGAGGTCAACAGCAATCATCGGTCAGAACGGGGCCGGAAAAACCACTTTTGTAAAACTGTTAAAAGGCCTTTTGCGGCCTATGCAAGGGAAGATATTATTTGATGGCAAGGATATAGCGTGTATGACGGTTGCCCAGATTGCAAAGCATATCGGTCTGGTGTTCCAAAATCCAAATGACCAGATTTTCAAAAACAATATCTTGGATGAAGTGATGTTTGGCCCCATTAATATAGGTATGGACGAACAAGAAGCCAAGCGTCATTCTCAAAATGCTCTCGCCATGGTTGGACTTTCGGATTGCGAAGATAAAAACCCTTACGATATGGGGCTTTCAGAGCGCAAACTTATTGCCATTGCATCTGTTTTAGCCATGGATACCGATGTTGTAATCTTCGATGAACCTACGATTGCACAGGATTATAGGGGTATAGAAAAGATTAAAAAAATAATCCGCACGCTTAAGGCAGAAGGTAAAATGGTTTTGACCATTACTCATGATATGGACTTTGTTGCTGATTGCTTTGAACGTACGATTGTATTTGCAAAAGGGAAAATTTTGCTTGACGGACAAACCGATAAAGTGTTTTCAAAAAAGGAAGAACTCAGCCAGGCATATCTTGAACCACCCCATGTAACCCAACTATGCAACAGCCTTGGTTATGATAAAGTGTTTCTTAGAGTTGAGGATTTTGTATCATATGTCAAGTCAAAAGGTATTGAAAATAAATAAATCAATTTTTAATACAGTTTATAAAAGCGCCGCAAAACTGCTTTTGAGCAGAGAGTGGCGCTTTTTTTATGTGGATTGATTATATGGATAGAGGGCACATCAATCATGAAGCAGCGAATATTATATATTAAGATTGAGAAAAGAGGTGTAGGCATGGCTAAAACATGCGAGGTCACATTTGAGGATATAATAAATTTAAATGAAAAGTATAAAAGGGCGCTCAACTTTAAGAACACGGGTGAGATTGAAGCCAGTGACCAGTTGATAGGCCAGGAAAGGGCAGAGAGAGCTATGAAATTCGGGCTGAGTATAAATGAAAAGGGCTATAACATTTATATTTCAGGTGATAGGGGAAGTGGAAAAACCTATTATGCAGAAAAAATGCTTCACGAAGCCGCCCAAAAATGCAGCATACCTTGCGACTGGTGCTATGTCTATAACTTTGAAAATAAATATGAACCCATAGCGATAAGCTTTAAGCCCGGTTTGGGGAAGGTATTCAAGCAAGAAATCGAGCATCTTATAAATGAAATAATAAAGAACATGCCTCAGGCTTTTAGCAGCGAGGAATATTACAGGCGGAAAAATGATATAACGGAAAAATATCATGATATAAAAAGCGATTTGGTGTATGAATTGAATAAAATCGCACAGCTAAATAACCTCCAACTTAAAGGAACTGACAGTGGTTTTGCATTTATTCCGCTCGTAAACGGTAAACCAATGAGCGAAACCGAATTTGATACCATGTATGCGATCGATAAGGATGCTGTTCTCAAGAATGTAGGCAAAGTAAGAAACAAGGCAATTGATATATTGAGAAAATTAAAAAAAGCTGAAAACGATGCAGATGAAAGGATAAAAGAGCTTGATAAGAAAATAGGATTATTTGAGATCGAAAAATTAGTATGCGAAATAAAATGCAAATACTCATCCGACCCAGAAGTTCTAGAGTATGTGGAAGAGTTTGAAAATGACATACTGGAAAATTTATATATGTTTATGAATGGAATAAGCAGAAATTCAGCAAGCAGGGAGGAAGAAGAACTTCTCATCAGGTACAAAGTAAACCTGCTTGTAGATAACAGCGATATGAGAGGCGCGCCGGTCGTATTTGAACCGAATCCTACTTATAGCAATCTTATGGGAACGGTTGAATACGAAAGCAAACAGGGGACCATGTTTACGGATTTTCTCATGATAAGGGCAGGCTCGATATTGAGAGCAAATGGCGGGTATTTGATTGTCAATATGGAAGAGATGCTTAAAAATTATCAGGCCTGGGAAGGTTTAAAGAGGGTGCTTCAAAGCTCTGAAATAAGGCCTGAAGGTGTCAGAAGCCAGCTCGATCTGATATCGATTGTTACAATAAAGCCAAAGCCTATTCCGGTAAATTTAAAGGTCGTGGTTATAGGAAGTGAAAATATCTACAGGGCTTTATATGAAATCGATGAAAGCTTTAATGAACTTTTTAAGATAAAAGTGGATTTTGATTTTGATATGGATAAGAATGAAGACAATATATACAAGGTTGCACAATTTATAAGCCAGTACTGCCGGACAAACGGCATAAGGCACCTCGATAAAGCCGCTGTATTGGATTTGTTGGAATACAGTTCGAGGTTGGCAGGTACTGGCAAGAGGATGTCAACAAGGCTTGAGGATCTAATAGATATAATAAAAGAGTCGAATATATGGGCAGGAATCGATAAAAAAAACTTTATAAGGGGCATGGATGTTAAAAAAGCTATATCTGAAAAAACCAATAGGATAAATTCTATAGAGGAAAGAATGCTTAAGCAGTATAAAGATAATAAGATAATGGTAAATGTCACGGGAGAGGCAATAGGACAGGTAAACGGACTGTCGGTCATAGAAATAGGAGGGCATTCCTTTGGAAAACCCAATAAGATAACTGCGACCACGTATATGGGCAAGAGCGGTATAATCAATATCGAAAGAGAAGTTCAGATGAGCGGGAACATACACAGCAAGAGCGTGATGATAATATCAGGATATATCGGAGATAAATATGCCAGGAACATGCCTCTGTCTATAACTGCTAATGTATGCTTTGAGCAGCTGTATGGATATATAGATGGAGACAGCGCATCGGTTGCAGAGCTTTATGCAATACTCTCAAGTTTATCTGAGATACCCGTAAAACAAAATATTGCGGTCACGGGATCATTGAATCAGATGGGCCAGGTTCAGGCTGTCGGAGGCGTAAATGAAAAAATAGAAGGTTTTTATAAGATATGTAAGTTTTGGGGCCTGGATGGAAGCCACGGCGTCATAATCCCCTATTCAAATATCGATGACTTGACGCTTAATGATGACATATTAAAGGATATCAAATCCGGACTATTTCATATATACGGCATAAAGAATGTTGAAGAAGGAGTAGAAATATTGACCGGTAAAAAACCTGGGAAAAGAAATAAGGGTGGAGAGTTTGAAAACGACACCCTGAATTATTATGTTGACATGAGGCTTAGGGAATGCGCTAAAAATTATGATGCTTGTGAAAAAAAACATACGGTTAAAAAAAGTTAGGCCTAGTCTGCATAAATATCCAAAGCAGCGGTTATTTTTGACTCGATGCGCAAATAGTTTTTGGCTGGAGGCCGCTTCTGTAGCCAATATAATACATTTATGGAAATGTTTCACGTGAAACAATCTTTCAAAGCGC
>CALCDS010000256.1 GCA_937900065.1 uncultured Clostridiaceae bacterium
TCGAAAAATTTCTCGCTGCTGATGTCGTCGCAGTTGACGCTGGTATAGCACACGGAAATTCCAAAAGGCAGTTTATGTGCCTTGAGCAGATGCATGGCGTCCATGACTCTGGCGTATACGCCCTTGCCACGGCGGCTGTCGTTGGCTTCTTCAAAGCCTTCAAGGCTGATTGATGGAATAAAGTTCTTTACGCGCAGCATTTCTTTGCAGAAGTCTTCGTCAATCAGCGTGGCATTTGTAAAGCACAGGAATATACAGTCGGAGTGCTTTTCGCACAGCCGGATCAGATCCTTTTTCCTGACCAGCGGCTCACCGCCGGTATATATGTACAGATATATCCCTAACTTTTTACCCTGTTCGATTATGGAATCTATGTCCTCATAACTAAGGTTCAGCTTATGCCCATATTCAGCGGCCCAGCATCCTGTACAATGGAGGTTGCAGGCGGAAGTGGGATCTAACAGAATAGTCCAGGGAATGTTGCAGCCATATTTTTCCCGGTTTTTATCCTGCTCAGGCCATCCGAAAATGTTCGCATTCAGGATGAAGTTCCTAAAGAAGGTTACTCTTGTTCCGGGATCAAGCTCATAGAGCCGCAATATCAGCTGATACCAGTTGTTTTTCCGCTCGATGGCATTCCGGATGGAATTTCGCTGCGCAGTGAACTCATCCTTTGGTATCAGCCGATCCGCAAGTGCCATCAGCTTTGGAATATTGGTTTCCGGATCCTTTTCCAAATAGCTTAGTGCTTGATTAAAGCCAAATGTTTTCATTTTCTCGCTGAAATTCATTTGATCGTCTCCTTTATATATAAATTATTGTATCCGGCCGATTTATCTGATTGAGGTGCCCCGGCCGAGAACAGATGCTTTCAATATATTTTATTATAGTATATTTTATTATAGCCGAAAACGAAAGCACACTCTATTGACAGATATCTTCCTGTGTAAAGTTTCTTTACACAGGCCTGATTATGTAAGCGACATCTGCTTGACGGTAAATACAGTATCCTTCCAATTCGCCAGCGCCGCACTCAAGTGCTCCTTTGTTTTTCTGCTGGTAAAAAAGTAATTGTTATGTTTTTGCATTTATAATATAATAAAATCATGAGGTTTATAAATATATTAAAAGAAGTTTCTTTGTCATCGTTACCACTTGCTGTGACCATAATAATTGTTTGCGGCTTTGTGGCGCCTATGAAAAATATTTATGATTATGTAAAGTTAATCGTTGGTTATGTAAGCGTCATTTTAGGGCAGTCGTTGTTCCTGAACGGCCTCAATGCCAGTATCCTGCCTATTGGAAAATTGGTGGGAAGTTCACTGGTAAAGCTGAAAAAAGCCGTTTTCATAATCTTTTTCGGCTTTGTGTTCGGACTTCTTGCGACGGTTGCAGAGCCGGCTTTGTGGGTATTGGCCAGGCAAACCCATATGATAATGGAAGTCATAAATGAAACAGTATTCGTATGGATAATGGGTACGGGAATAGGCGCATTGGTCGGGTTTTCGATGTTCAGAATTATGAAGGATTTGAATATCAAGATCGTTTTTACTGTACTCTATACTGTGATATTTTTTATGGCTATTTTCGTTCCTGAACAATTTGTTGCGTTAGCTTTTGATGGCAGCGGTGCAACCACAGGTGACATTTCAGTACCGTTTATATTGGCGCTCGGCGTGGGCGTTTCAGGCACAATGTCAAAACACAAAACCAACGAAGATACTTTCGGAATAATAGGGCTTGCATCAGTGGGTCCTATATTGGCATTATTTATTTATGGAATTATCTTGAGAGGGGCATATGGGGGAGTGCTTCCGCCTGCCGGCATATACGACCCGGGTGCAGCGGAAAGCTTAGGTAAAATAATCATTTCAAATTTGGGCGGCGTTGCTTTTGCACTTTTCCCGGTCTTTATTGTGTTTTTGCCGTTTCAGTTTCTGCTGATTAAGCTTCCTAAAAAGGAATTCATGGTGATAATGCTTGGTATGGTTTCAGTATATATAGGCTTGTTGATATTCTTATCGGGAATTGATTTTGGCTTTGCGTTCGCCGGCAAATATATAGGTGAGATATTTTTAGATGCCGCCCGGCCTGAATGGTTTAAATGGCTGCTGCTTTTAGTAGGGTTTGTGCTCGGTGCCGCGATAACGCTGTCGGAGCCGGCCGTCGCCGTGTTAGGCGAGCAGCTTGAGGAAATAACCAACGGTTATATAAAGAAAATAACGATACGGATAACGCTTGCGATAGGCATAGGTTTTGCTGCGTTGATTTTCATGATAAAAATTCTAACACAGATAAATATTCTTTGGTTTTTGGTCCCGCTTTATGCCGTGTCGATAATCATGATGAGATTTACGTCCAAACTTTTTGTCGCTCTGGCATTCGACTCGGGCGGCGTCACAGGCGGTGCGCTGACGTCGGCATTTTTGACTCCGCTTACACTTGGGGCGGCGCAGGCTGTGGCCGCAGCAGAAGGGCCGGGTGCTCAATCGGTTTTAACAAACGGGTTTGGGATAATAGCCTTTATTTCGGTCACACCCTTAATTGCCGTTCAGGCATTAGGCATGATTTATGATATGCGGCTTAAAAAAGAGCAAAAGCTTATAAAAGAGATTGAATCTGAAGAGATTGAGGAACTGGCTTCCCTTATCAAGCATGAAAGTGAAAATGGAGTAAATGATGAAAAAAATAGTGCAGATGTTGATCAGAGCATATTCACGGAGGCGAACGACAGTGTCGGATGATGTTTCATGCTGTATAAAATTTTTAACACTGATAGCCGGAAGAAAACATAAAGACGTTCTTTTAGATGCGCTGTTTAAAGCAGGCGGTCGGCTGATAAACATCGTATATGGCAGAGGCTCTGTAAAGTCAAGCTATATTAAGGATGTGCTCGGACTTGTTCCCGAAGAAAACAAAGTCGTGATAACTTGTCTGCTGCCCGGCGAAAAGTCCGACGCTGTGCTTAATATGTTGGTCAGTAAATTCAACTTTAATAAACCGAACACAGGTATAGCCTTTATCATACCCGTTGAAAAGTTGTCGTTTTAATTTTGGAGGATCTTAAAATAAAATGGAAAAAGCCAACAACATAAAAGCATTGTATATAATCGTTAATGCCGGTTTTGCAGACGAGATCGTGGAGATAGCGCGCGAAGCAGGTGCAGGAGGGGCGACAATTATGAACGCCCGCGGTATCGGGGCAGTGCATAAAGAGATTCTTGGCATTGCCATAGATACTGAAAAGGAAATAATTTTAAGCCTTGTAGATGGAAATACGGCCGAAAAAATCATAGCGGCTGTAAAAGAGAAAGCAGGCTTGAAAACTCCTGCAGACGGCATTTGCTTTGTTATGCCTGTTGAAAAAATGATTGGGGTAAGCAGGTTTACGCCGAAAATTAAAAAACAGGAATAAGTTATCGCTTTGCTTTCATTTTTGGAATAGATTTAAAAATGGTATATAGGCCGTTAAAAGTCAATGAACCTGCAAAAGCGGATATTTCTTCCAGCGAATAGGCCCGGTCAGAATTGAGCCATTCCTGATATATGGATAGTATTCCTGATAGTGCGAATTCAATTGCATAAGGCAGCATTTCTTTATTGCTTATCTCGGTTCCCAAAATTTCAACAATTCTTTTTTTTAGTACATGCTTTATTTTCTCCAGAAGCCTGCTGTGAGACGTGGATTGAAGAAGATATTTATAAAAGTTAAAATCATTATTTATTATGTTGGTCAATTCTTTAAAAATCGGATAAGGATCATAAATAGCTTTTTGAATATCAAGGTTTTCAATTATTCCGCAAAGTTGTTCCAATATATCGTTTTCAATATCATCCAGCACGCCGTTTACATCTCTATAATGAGAATAAAAAGTTTTTCTATTGATATTTGCCTCATCTGCAATCTCTTTGATTGTAATCTTATTGATATCTTTTTCTGTCATAAGCCGAATAAAAACTTGTTTAATTGCCTTTCTCGTTTTAATACAGCGTCTATCCGATAGGTTATTATTATTGTTCATAATACCTCCGATCAAATATGTAACAAATATTGTATTTTATGTGGTTTAAGCATCACAAATGCGCTTAAATAGCCATTGTAACTGCCTTTTAGTATATATTATAATAAACACATGGGTAAAAAGCAACAAGTGTTATTATTCCGGTGAGTACAGATTTGCAGACAGTTAGGTACTCCCCCAATACGGAGGTAAAAATGGCGGAATATAAAAATGATATTCCCGTCCATATTGCAATGATTATGGATGGGAATGGTAGATGGGCGAAGAAAAGGTTGATGCCAAGAATCTATGGGCATAAAGAAGGTTGTGAGAATTTAAGGAGAATAACGAAAGCTTGCAGACGGATAGGCATTCGGTATCTGACTGTTTATGCTTTTTCGACTGAAAACTGGAAACGCTCTAGGCAAGAAGTATCGGCCATA
>CALCDS010000257.1 GCA_937900065.1 uncultured Clostridiaceae bacterium
AACAGGAGGCCTTGATATGGAAGCAAAGCTTAACAATGCTTCATATGCCGTATTGTTTGCAGTAGGAATACTTACGTCGATCCACTGCGTAGGTATGTGCGGCGGGATCATGCTTTCACAGAGCATATCAAAGGGAGGTGAAAACAAGTTTCAAGCTGTTTTGCCGGCGCTCTTATACAATTTTGGAAGGGTCGTGTCTTACACCATACTTGGGGGTTTGGTCGGAGCGCTTGGCTCGGTGTTTTCACTTTCAATAACCGCAAAGGCGTTTATGCAGATATTTGCCGGAGCATTTATGATAATAATGGGTTTTAATATGGCAGGCTTTAGCCTGTTTAGGAAGTTCAATATAAAGCTTCCTAAAGCCTTTTGCAAACTCAAACGCAGGTCGGGTTCCCCATTTGTTGTAGGGATTTTAAACGGGCTTATGCCATGCGGTCCCCTTCAAACTATGCAGCTTTTTGCACTTGGCACGGGAAGCGCCCAAAGGGGTGCATTGTCCATGTTCGTGTTTTCAATGGGAACAGTGCCCTTGATGCTTGGTTTCGGGGCTTTATCAGGACTTTTAAGCAGAGGTTACACCAAGAAGATACTCAAATTCAGCGGGATACTTATAATTGTGCTGGGCCTCATAATGGGAAACAGGGGCTTTAAGCTGGCAGGCATAGATTTGAACCCGCTATCCGCGTTTGCCATAGATTCTAAAACAGATAGGGATTCAAACGCGGTATCCAATCCGAATGTTGCAAAAGCGGTAGTCCAGGACGGGGTCCAAGTCATAAAGATGACTGCCGATAACAGAGGGTATACCCCTAATGCATTTTATGTACAAAAGGGTATTCCGGTAAAATGGGTAATCGATGGAAAAGAAATCAATTCCTGCAATAATGCAATAGTATCCCGAACTTTAAATATTGAGAAAAAAATAAAAAAGGGTGAAAATATAATAGAGTTTACGCCTGACGGCAAAGATATAAATTTTAGCTGCTGGATGGGAATGATAAGCGGTGTAATAAAAGTTGTAGATGACCTCGGCTCAGTTGATACGTCAAAGCCTGATCCAACCCTGCCGCCCCCATCGGCCGGACCAAACTGCTGCGCAGGGCCTGTTGACGAAGGCGGTGAATCGGTACAAAATAGCATATAGATTCTTTTGCCAATTGCAAAAATATAAGCTTGATAAGAGGTGTTATAGTATGGACAATATCTTGATCATAGAGGATGAACAGAAGGTATCTGAAGTTTTAAAAGCTTACCTTGAGAGGGAAGGGTATAAGGTATACTGCACGGCTTACGGCATGTCAGGCATCGAGATGTTCAAATCAATGGATTTCAAGCTTATAATACTTGACCTTATGCTCCCTGACATAAGCGGGGAGCAGGTATGCAAAACGATAAGAGAGATTTCGGATGTGCATATATTTATGCTGACTGCCAAAAGTGCTTTGGACGACAGGATAGAAGGCTTGAATATGGGGGCCGACGAATATTTGGTAAAACCTTTCAGCCCCAGGGAGCTGACAGCCAGGGTGAAAGCCCTGTTCAGGAGGCTGGATGACGGAAACGCCAATTTTGCTTTTGATGATGGAAGGCTTTATATCGACCGGGACAGGAGGAGCGTAAAGGTAAATGGAGAAGAGGTGGCCTTGACTCCGAATGAATTTGATATACTCTACACTCTTGCCGCAAACAAGGGAAAGGTATTATCCAGAGAGCAGCTTATAAACAAGGTCTTTGGAATCGACTTTGAAGGATATGACAGGACGGTAGATGTCCATATAAAAAACATACGCAAGAAGATAGAGAAGGATACAAGAAATCCTAAATATATCATTACCGTTACTAAAGCAGGGTATAAATTTGGTGGTGAAGATTAATTGCAGACTATAAGAAAAAGATTAAGCATATTGTTTTTCATATGCTCGTTTACCGCAATATTGCTGATTGCGCTTTTTGTAAATATAACATTGAACAGCAAGTTCAACCAATACATGGTCGACATACAGAATAAGCGTTTTGAAAGGATCGTATCCTATCTTGAAGACATATATGAGCAAGAAGGCGGATGGAGCGAAAATTCAGGCTTGGAGCTGATGCATGAAGCATACATGGGGAATTACTGCTTGACACTTAAAAACAAAAACAAGAAGCTTCTATGGGGAATGAACCCTGACGATATAAAAAGCAAGCTCAATCTAAATGCAATGCCTGTGAAAAACAGGGGAGTATATACTTCAAGGACCTTTGAGATAAAATCAGGAGGAAATGTGGTGGGGTATGTTGACATAGGGCAGTATTCCTCTGTACTGATGTCTGAGGAGGATATGGATTTTAAGGCATCCATCAATAAAAGCATTGTGGCAAGCGGCATATTGACCCTCATCGTGATAACGGTGCTGAGCCTTTATATTTCAAAGCAGTTTTCCATTCCGATAAAGGAGGTGGCCAATATGTCGGCAAATTTGTCGGAAGGAAATTTTGATGCGAAATACAGCGCCAAGAGTAATATCAAAGAGATTGAGAACCTGAGAAATAGCGTCAATATACTGGCTGAAAAATTAAAAAACCAGGACATGATCAGAAAGAGGCTGGTTTCAGACATATCACATGAGATAAGGACTCCGCTGAATATCCTTCAAAACAACCTGGAGGCTATGATCGACGGCGTATTTCCAGTCACGAAGGAGAGGCTGAACTATCTCAATGAAGAAGTAATCCGTTTCGGCAGATTACTGAATGATTTGGATGCATTAAAAAAATTTGAATCTGAAAATATAAAACTTGATTTTGAAACAATAGCTTTGGATGGATTGATTGAAGGCATATGCAGAGATTTTTATATAGCTGCGGAAAATAAAAACATAGAGCTGAAATATCATGCTGAGCCCGGCGATTATCATATGGCCGGTGATGCCGATAAACTAAAGCAGGTATTTATAAATCTTATATCCAATGCCATTAAATTTACCAATACAAAAGGCAGGGTATCGGTCAAATTGCATTCCGACAAGGACGATATAATCGCTGAAGTAGAGGATAATGGTGTGGGAATCAAAAGTGAGGATCTGCCTTTTATTTTTGAAAGACTGTATAGAGGGGATAAAAGCAGAAACCAGACCGAGGGCAGCGGCATAGGCTTGACTATCGCGAAACATATATTGGAGCTTCATGGTGCAGTGATTGCCGTTAAGAGCAGGGAAGGGGAAGGCACTTCTTTTAAGATTTGTTTCAAAAGGAATACAAAAAATAAAATCATTGAATGATATTGACAATTCACCATACTAGTATTAATATTTATATACACCCCACGGGCGTGGGGGGATAGGCGGTGAAAATGTGAACAGCGAACAAAAAAAAGCACTGCAAGCTTTGAAAACGTCAAAGGGCCAGATCGAAGGCACGATCAAGATGATAGAAGAAGGCAGGTATTGCGTTGATGTGTCCAATCAGATTCTGGCGGCGCAATCGCTCTTGAAAAAGGCTAATTTATTGATCCTAAAACAGCATATGGAGCATTGTGTCAAAGAGGCTTTTGAACATGGAAACGGAGGACAAAAAATAGATGAGATAATAGAAATCCTATCCAAAGTGATGGATAAATAATTTGGTTTAAATCTTATAGAAGGTGAGAAAATATGACAACCAAGTCATTTAAAATAGAAGGCATGACCTGTGCAGCTTGTGTAAGAGCTATTGAAAGGGCGACGCGAAAGCTTGAAGGCGTTGAAGAGTCGAATGTCAATCTAGCTACTGAAAAGATGAACATAACTTTTGACGAGTCAAGGGTTTCGATCAAAGACATACAGGATGCTGTTGAAAAGGCAGGATACAAGGCTTTGGATGATTCCAAGAGTAAAATATTGAAAATAGAGGGCATGACCTGCGCAGCTTGTGCAAGGGCTATTGAAAGAGCGACCCGGAAGCTTGATGGAGTCATGGAATCCAATGTGAATTTGGCCACGGAAAAGTTAAGCATAAGATATGATTCTTCAAAGGTTAGGGTTTCAGATATAAAGAGAGCTGTGGAAAATGCCGGGTACAAGGTAATGGAAGAGGAAATTACGGTCGATGATGAAAAAAATAGAAAGGATGAGCAGATCAGACTTTTATGGAAAAGGTTTATCATATCCGCAGTATTTACGGTGCCTGTGCTTTACATGTCTATGGGGCATATGATAGGATTGCCGCTTCCTGAATTTGTAGACCCCATGATGAACCCGCAGGCATTTGCCCTGACACAATTGATACTTACATTGCCTGTCATAATCACAGGCTACAGATACTATACAATCGGATTCAGGACCCTGTTTAAAGGGAGCCCGAACATGGATTCATTGATCGCAATAGGCACTTCGGCAGCCGTGCTCTACGGGGTGTTTGCCACAGTTAAAATCATGCTGGGCGATATAAGTTACGCTAAGGATTTATATTTTGAGTCCGCAGACGTGATAATAACTTTAATCACTCTTGGAAAATATTTTGAGTCTGTTTCCAAAGGCAGGACTTCTGAAGCCATAAAAAAGCTTATGGGACTTGCTCCCAAGACGGCTGTAATAGTGAGGGATGGAAAAGAGATTGAAATTCCAATCGATGAAGTGGAAGTAGGGGATATAATCCTGGTCAAACCAGGGGAGAAGATGCCTGTGGACGGAGAAGTCGTAGAAGGCATGACTTCTGTTGACGAATCTATGCTGACAGGTGAAAGCATACCTGTTGAAAAGAATATAGGGGATAAGATAATTGGAGCAAGCATAAATAAAAACGGTACCATCAAATATAAAGCCACCAAAGTCGGCAAAGATACGGCCCTTGCACAAATAATAAAGCTGGTAGAGGATGCGCAAGGCTCCAAAGCTCCGATTGCAAAACTTGCAGATGTGATTTCAGGTTACTTTGTACCGATAGTGATAACCCTTGCAATTATTTCAGGACTTGGATGGTACTTTATAGGCAAAGAGTCCGCAATTTTCTCGCTTACGATATTTATATCCGTACTGGTGATTGCCTGCCCTTGCGCGCTTGGACTTGCAACTCCAACCGCAATAATGGTGGGCACCGGCAAAGGCGCTGAACACGGTGTCTTGATAAAAAGCGGCGTCGCGCTTGAGACCGCGCACAAGATAAAAACCATAGTGTTTGATAAGACCGGCACCATCACTGAAGGAAAACCAAAAGTAACGGATGTTATCGCAGCAGGCGGCGTGGATAAGGATGAACTGCTGCAGCTGGCCGCTTCGGCGGAGAAAGGTTCGGAGCATCCCCTAGGCGAGGCAATCGTAAAAAGTGCTGAAGAGAAAGGCATGGATTTTAAAAAGCTCGACTTTTTTAAGGCGATACCCGGATTTGGCATACAGGTTAGGATAGATGGCAAGGATATACTCCTTGGAAACAAGAAGCTATTGACTGAAAACAATGTACCTTTGGAAAATCAGGAAGAAATGTATGAGAAGCTGGCTCAGGAAGGCAAAACTCCTATGTACGCAGCCGTAGACGGCAAAATAGCTGGAATCATTGCGGTTGCCGATACTGTCAAGGAAAGCAGCAGGAGAGCTATAGAAAAACTTCATAAATTGGGAATAGAAGTCGCCATGATAACGGGTGACAACAAAAGGACGGCTGAAGCAATAGGCAAACAGGTTGGAATAGATAAAATACTTGCCGAAGTACTGCCGCAGGATAAGGCAAATGAGGTCAAAAAGTTTCAAGAAAACGGCAGAAAGGTTGCAATGGTCGGAGACGGAATAAACGACGCTCCTGCGCTTGCACAAGCAGATGTAGGCATAGCAATAGGTTCAGGCACCGATGTGGCAATGGAGTCTGCGGACATAGTTCTTATGAGAAGCGACTTGGTGGATGTTCCTACAGCCATACAATTAAGCAAGAGCACTATAAAAAACATCAAGGAAAATCTATTCTGGGCTTTTGGGTATAATACATTGGGAATACCTATAGCCATGGGTTTCCTGCATATATTTGGAGGGCCTCTGTTGAACCCTATGATAGCAGGGGCTGCGATGAGCCTAAGCTCTGTATCCGTAGTTTCAAACGCTTTAAGATTGAAACGTTTTAAACCAGATAGATGA
>CALCDS010000258.1 GCA_937900065.1 uncultured Clostridiaceae bacterium
TTTATCATCTCCATAATGCAGTGTTTGCAAACTAGCTTATGGAGTATGCTTTTTTGCACGACTTATATAGTTGATTATCTCGCATTTGAATGATAAAATAATATAGTCGTGTGATAATTTTGTGCTGGGATAGCTCAGTTGGTAGAGCAATTGATTCGTAATCAATAGGTCGAGGGTTCGAGTCCCTTCCCCAGCTCCAATTACTGCAAGGTGCCAGCCGCCCTGCGGACTATAAGTTATAGACTTATGATCCGCGGGGCGGCTGGCACTTTTTAGTTGGTTAATATTTTATAACGAATAGTTAATATTTTATAACACCCAAGTCTAAAAAATGAAACTATACTGAAAAGTGAGAAATCGAGAGCAGCCACACGTCATCAAGAGAAATGGTTTCGAGGAATTTTGAAAAGTGTCCCATTAAGTAATGAAGGGGGGATTTAAAATGTCGGAATATCTGAGATTTGAAAAAATAAGCATGGAGTTTCCAGGCGTTAAAGCTCTTGAAGATATAAGTTTTGGAGTGAATAAAGGAGAGATCGTTGCTTTCCTTGGAGAAAATGGTGCCGGCAAATCGACTTTGCTGAAGATACTTAATGGCGACTATCATCAAACAAGCGGGGAAATTTTCATTGATGATAAAGAGGTAGAGTTCAACAGCCCGAACGAAGCCATTAAAGCAGGCATTAGTGTCATATATCAGGAGAGGCAGCTCGCACCTTATTTGTCTGTCGCCGAGAACATTTTCATGGGTAATCCGCCGGTAAAGGGCGGATTCATAGATTTCAAGGATTTAAATAAGAAGGCAAAAGTGATTATTGATGAGTTTGACCTGCCGATTGAGCCGGATGAACAGGTAAGAAACATATCTGTAGCCTATCAGCAGATGGTGGAGATAATGAAAGCGTATAACAGAAAATCAAGGATCATTTGTTTTGATGAGCCGACTGCATCATTGACTGATTCTGAAATCAAAATTCTGTTTAAAATCATTAAAAAGCTTAAAGACGAAGGAAAAGTAGTCATATATGTCTCTCATAGGATAAACGAAATTTTTGAATTGACCGACAGAGTAGTCGTGCTTAAAGATGGAAAGCTTATGGATATAAAGAATACAGGGGAAACAAATGCAAAAGAATTGATCAAGCTTATGGTCGGGCGTGATCTCGGGGATGTATTTGATTCGCTTTCCAGAAATGAAAAAATCGGCCCAACGGTCCTGGAGCTGAAGGGAGTCAATACAAAATACCTTGAGGATATCAATTTTCAGATCCATGCAGGAGAAGTTGTAGGATTAGCCGGACTTGTAGGGGCCGGCAGGACTGAGATTGCACGTGTGATTTTTGGAATAGATCCTATCAAATCAGGGAGCATGGTACTGGATGGAAAACCATATGTTCCTAAATCTCCCCGGCAGGCAATGAACCGCGGCGTTGCGCTTTGCCCCGAGGATAGAAAGATGGAAGGACTTGCACTCATAAGATCAGTGCGGGAGAACACTTCTCTTGCAATACTCGGCAGTTTATGTAAAGCCGGCTTTGTTGATTCTAAAAGAGAATTTAGCTTTACAAAGAAAGCGATCAAAAATTTCAACATTAAAACTCCGCATATGGAACAAGAGGTAATTAATCTTTCAGGAGGCAATCAGCAGAAGGTAATCCTTGCCCGCTGGATGTCCATGAATCCTAAACTTATTATACTGGACGAGCCTACCAAGGGAATTGATGTCGGGGCAAAATCAGAAATTTACGATATGATTTGTGAGGTTGCAAAGCAGGGGGTGGCGGTCATTATGATTTCATCCGAGCTCCCCGAAATCATAGGAATTTCAGACAGGATACTCGTACTTAAAGACGGCAGAATCAAAGCAAATATTTTGCGCAAAGAAGCAACTGAACAAAACATTTTGAGCTTTGCTATGATCGATGACCACAAGAGCGCTGAGGAGGGAGTATAATGCCAACTGAAACAGTTGAGAAGAAAGATTCAAAGTTTAATTTAGATATAAAAAAAATAATGAAGTCAGGCAACATCGGATTGATAATTGCCATTTTTGCAATCGTATTAGTGTTTTCCATTTTGAATACAAACTATTTTACCAGTCGAAATCTAATCAATATTTTAACATCTGCTTCGCTTACAGGACTTATTTGCGTCGGTGAAAGTTTGCTGCTGATTGGCGGATACATGGACCTTTCACCGGGATCTACCGCAGCATTTGCGGGAGTAGCTGCAGCATTATTAATGAAGGCCGGGTATTCCGCCCCTATAACGGTTTTGATTGTAATTTTGGTTGGAGCATTAGTTGGGTGCTGCAATGCATTCTTTATTACACAGCTAAAAATCAATGCCTTTATTACAACACTTGCACTGCAGTCGATTTTGCGTGGATTTGCATTTATTATTTCCAATGGCGAAGGAGTTCTTATCACAAATTCGGCTTTCCTTAAAATCGGTACGTTTAAGATATTCGGAGTTCCCTTTCTTACATTTCCAATATTCTTTATGCTGCTGATATTTATTGTCTTCGGCATTACGCTAAAGAAGACCAGATTCGGCAGGGAGATTTACGTTGTGGGCGGAAACCCGACTGCTGCAAGATTGTCGGGTATTTCACTAAAGAAGACAACCTATATATTGTTTATCATAATGGGCGTTCTGGCCGCAGTTGGAGGCATGATCCTTGTGGCACGTATGAATACGGGACAGCCTCAAGCCTGCAGCGGATTGGAATTTGACGGTATCACGGCAGCGATCCTTGGAGGAGTTGCACTGAGCGGCGGCATAGGTTCAATCTCCGGAGCATTTATAGGCCTGCTTATACTTCAGTGTTTTAACAATGGTTTGATCATGCTGAATGTTCAATCCTTCTGGCAGAATGTTGCAAAGGGCACTTTGCTCCTGCTTGCGTTATCCTTTGACTATCTGCGTTCAAGAAGACGTGTAAAGTAAGTGCTTCCAATCAGTTAAAAAACTGATAAAATATCAATAATTTCAAGGAGGAGTTTTTTATGAAAAAGGTATTAGCGCTTCTAATGTCACTAGTTATCACAGTTGTGGCGCTCTCCGGATGTGGGACCGCAAAAGATGCATCTGATTCTAAATCAAATGCAGGATCTGCAAAAGAATCTCCTAAGAAAGACATTGTCCTTGCAGGCATTTATAAGGCCGGCGACCAGCAGTGGTTTATTGGTGAAGGAGCTGCTGCAAAAGACAAGGCGATTAAGATGGGCGCAAAGGATTTCATGTTTATCGATGCCAAGATGAATCCCGACACATATTTGCAAGCGCTCGACAATGCAATCGCTCAAGGTGTCAGCGGTATACTTGTTTGCGTGCCGGATCAGAAACTTTCCGCAGTTACTATGGAAAAAGCAAAGGCGGCAAATATTCCCGTTATAGCTGTTGATGATCCGCTTATGGATAAGGATGGAAAGTTCATTGCTCCTTATGTGGGAATAGACGCACTCGCAATTGGAAAAGCTTGCGGCGATTGGGCAGCAAAATATGCAAAGGACAACAACATGACTGGAGAAGATGTCGGCGTACTTCTGCTTACAGCAGACCAGATTTCAAGCTGCGTACCAAGGACCGAGGGACAAAAGGAAAGATGGCTTGCTGCCTTCCCGGATTGGCCGGCAGACAGGATATTCAGAGCAGATTATAATGGACCGCAGGAAAAAGCATTTGATGTTTCTTCTGCTACATTTACAGCAAACCCCAAAATAAAAAAATGGGTTGTAATGGCTATCAATGATGAAGGCGCGGCAGGTGCAACCCGTGCACTTGAGCAAGCAGGCCTTGACAAAGATGCGGTTGTAATCGGCATTGGAGGTTACCTTGCAAAATTGGAATTTGCAAAATCTGAAGGCTCTGCTTTTAAGGCTACTGCGTTTATAAACTATGTTGATATAGGTGAATATTCAGCAGAGAATATGATGAATTACCTTGTAAATGGTACCGAGATTCCTGCTGACCGCAGAACTCCTGCAGTAATGATCACAAAAGAAAACTACAAGGAGATAATGAAAGACCAGGCCAATTAGAACATCTAAAAGCAATACCTATATCGATTATTCGATATAGGTATTGCGGTAAAGAAAGCCATTTCCTGGATATGACATTATATATGTTATAATGTCATATGGGGTGGAATCGTATGCAGCAGAAAAATTGCATGAGCAAGATCATTAGATCTTTTAGAGACAGCAGTATTAAGACAAAAATCGCCTGGTGCTTTGTAACATCTCTTCTGGCAACCGTTCTGTTTATTTTGATATGCGTAACGATGGTGTTTACAAGGAGTTTCATGACACAAAAAAATGATTTGCTCCTTGTAAAGATGTCGGTAATAGCTGGAAATGTCGAAGATAAAGTTGATTATATACAGAATTTTGCACTTAGAGTAAAGAATGATAGTGAAATCAATTATGATTTAAAATTCCGTGACGACAATTTAGCAATCAGTGAGCGTCTTTCAAAGCTATCTTCCGGGATAAACGGAGTTCGTTCGGTTTTTATTGTTGATAAGAACAATCGCATTTTAAACAATTTTTACGAGCAGTACAAGAACCTGATATTGAGTCAGATTATCCAGCCCTTTAGCACAAGGCATAGAGAAAATATATTTTCTTCTCCCAATAATTTTCCTGGAAAAACAAATAATGATTACATGAATAATTACTATATTACATATACGCGGCAGATTCGTGAAAACGATACGCATAAAAACAATGGGTATTTAGTGATGTCGGTTTCTCGTGATTTTTTATTTTCAGGATTGAAACCTCTTGTTGAGGAATTCTATAACCATGCCTATATTGTATCAAAGGATGGAAAAATCATATATCATGTTGGTGATTCAAATGCTGAAATAGATAAAAATATCGTAAAGCTGTCCGGATATTCGTATTTGGACCATGAAAGAACTATGATAGGCAGCAATACTTATTTTAAAGTACCTTTAAGCAATTATCCGGATTGGAGCATCATAGGTGTTGTATCCGAACGCAATTTAAGAAGGGGTTTGTACAACATATTGATAACTATCGTATTAGTGGGTTTTGCCATAGTCATACCTTCCATTATTGCGGTAAACCGTTTATCCAGAAAAATCACCGAACCGATATTAAATTTAAACCATGCGATGCAAAGCTTTCAAAATGGAGAAGTAACCCAAAAAATAAAGCCTACGGCAAATGACGAAGTTGGACATCTTGTTGAAGGATTCAATTCAATGATGGATGAGATTGCTGCTTTTATCAAGGAAATCGAGGATAAGCAGGAAGATAAGAAAAAAGCTGAAATCGCTGCTTTGAAATTTCAGCTTGAACTTCTTCAAAGCCAGATAAATCCTCATTTTCTTTATAATACCTTAAATACAGTCTCTTTTCTTGCCATGAAAAATAGGACAAGCGAGATAAGAGATCTAATACAATCCTTAAATATGCTGCTTAGAGCTACAATAACAAATTTAAACCAATTTATCACGATTAAAGATGAAATCGAGTTTCTAAAAGCTTATGTGCGGATCCAGAATTATCGCTATGAGAACATTATAGATCTTTCATTTAATGTGGACAGTGAAGCTTTGGAATACCTGATACCAAAGCTTATTCTCCAGCCTATTGTTGAAAATGCTCTTTTGCATGGCATATTTCCAAAGGAAGAAAATTCAGGACATATAATGGTGACCATTACTTGCTTTGGAAGCGGTATTGATATTGCAGTTGCAGATGACGGTGTGGGTATGGATTTTAAAACAATACAGCAGATAAGGAAAAATATGAGATCCAGTGGCTTTAATAATATAGGAATCAGCAATGTCAATGACCGGCTGCAGTTATATTACGGCAAGGCGTCAAAATTGACCATAGAATCTGTTCAAGGAGTAGGCACGGTCGTAACGATGCAGATTCCAAAACACCTTTTGGAAGAAGATTTGTTTGGGAAACAGTAAATGAGTGCTGGTAAGTATGGTTTAGTTCATTATGAAAGGATAATACATATGAATCACAGACAGTTATTTTTTGAAATTTGTGCCGGAAAACAGCCTTCACAAGTGCCGTTTGTACCCGATATTACAGACTGGTATCTTGGGCAGCATCGAAATATTGGAGAGCCTTTAAAGTATGCTCCGGGAGTATATATTCCGGATGAGGATCCAATAAAATATGAAAAGGGAATTGGAATCCCGGATAAATTTTTTGGATTAAGCTTGATGGATATTTATAAAAGATATGATTGGGGGATCCATTGCCATATAAGAGATTGGTATGAAGAATATTATTCCGATGGAGTAGAATACAACGAAAAGGTAGAGAGCAATACAAAGATTGTAACATTTACGACAGATAAAGGATGCCTTAGCAGGACATACAAACTTGCAGCCGATGGAAGCTGGTGCTCGATAAATTACCTGCTCGATGATGCAAGTCAGATGGAAATACTGTTTGAGGTATTAAAGCACACACATTTTCGCCTTAAAAATGATAGGATAACTTCGGTTATAAATAATATAGGTGATAGAGGACAGGCGGATATCGTGGTGAATAGGTCTCCATTTGGGAAACTCTTGCACGAATATCTTGGTTTTGAAAATACGACTTATTTTATGTTTGATAATATTGATGCTTACTATGAATATGAAAAGGTGCAGACAGATAAGGATCTGGAGCTGATTGAGCTGGCATGCAAGTCGTCCTGCTCGATTGTTTTAATATGTGATCATGCTGATTCTACGCTTTTTTCTCCCGAATGGTATGGAAAGTATTGCATACCGTTTTACAGGGCGGCAGGGCAAATGCTGCGTGGGGCAGGGAAGCTGATTTCCACTCATGTTGACGGAAATCTGAAAAGCTTGCTCCCGCTTATGAAAGACACCGGCTTTGATATCCTTGACGGGTGTACTCCTGCGCCTATGTTTAATTATCAGCCTGAAGAGCTTGCCGAAAGCCTTGGAGAAAATATGGCCGCATTTGTGGGTGTGCCTTCTGCGCTTTTTTGCGATGGTACGCCGTCAGATGAGCTTTGCTCTTATGCAGACAGAATTATAAAAGCATTCAAAGGCCGTGCTATTGTCAATGTGGGTGATATACTGCCTGTCAATGGAAGCATTGAAAATGTTATCACATTGGGAGAGCACATAAAAAGTTATAATGAAAAGGTGAGGTAATCATGGGATATAGAACAAATAATTCAATTCAACTCAGCACAAAACCGGATTTTAATGAATGCATGGAGAGAGTATATGCTTGGTATAATAATGATATCATAGACCGCGTGCCTGTACGTTTTTCCGCACATAATGCTGAATACAACCACATAGATAAGGAAAACAGGTGGAAATCCTTGAGGGACCGTTGGTTTGATGTTGAATATCAAATATCCAAATTTGAGAAGGAGATTGAAAACAAAGAATTTTTGGCGGAAACTTTTCCTGTATACTGGCCGAATCTCGGTCCGAATGTGTATGCCTGCATGCTTGGATTGGATGTTGAATTTGGAGAGGTCACCACCTGGGCAAATCGTATAATGGACAGTTGCGACGAACTGGACAAGTTGGCTTTTTCAAAGGACAGCATTTATTTTAAAAAGCTTGAGGAACTGACATATGCTGCCCTGGAAAGATGCGGCGACAGGTATCTTGTCGGCTACACCGATATACATCATGGTGCCGACTGTGCGGCTGCGTTTAGGGGAACTCAGGAGCTGTGCATCGACATGTATGATAATCCTGAGGGCGTCAAGAAATTGATTTCAAGATGCAGCGCTGATTTCAAGTTAATATTCAATCATTTTAACCAGATACTAAAAAAACATGGACAACCATCTGTAACGTGGATAAATATTCCGTCATTTGAATCTTTTCATATTCCTGGTGCTGACTTTTCGGCAATGGTTTCCAATGACGCATTCAGGGAATTTATTCTTCCAACTATTAAAGATGAAGTCAAAGTCGCAAAACATAACGTTTTTCACGTGGACGGCAAAGGCGTGGCAAGGCATTTGGACGATATTCTCGCCATTCCTGAGATAAACGCGATCCAATGGGTGCAAGGACTAGGAAAAGATGAACCGATTATGCAGTGGGTTCCGCTCATAAAGAAGGTCCAAAGTGCGGGAAAAGGCGTTGTAGTGGATCTAAAGGTCAAGGAGCTGGAATCTTTCATAGATAATGTTGATCCAAGGGGAATTTATTTATGCATTAGTTCCGATGATGTACAGGAACAAAAAGATATATTGCACAGACTGCTTAAATGGAAATAAATAGAGATTGCGCTCAAATATTATTATGCTGACGGAGGGATATAATGTATAGAGTACTGATTGTTGATGATGAATATGCATCACGAGAAACACTCAAATGCATTATAGATTGGAATTCTATAGGATTTGAAGAACCGGTTTGTGTAAACAGCGGAAAAAAGGCACTTTTAGAAGTTGAAAAAGGTTTGTTTGACGTGATTATCACGGATATTGAAATGCCGGGAATGGACGGGCTTGAGTTGATTTCCAAAATAAAAGAAATCAATGAAAAGCAACGTTTTGTGATCATAAGCTGCCATGAAAGGTTTGACTATGCGAGAAGTGCGATAAAACTCGGTGTAAAAGATTATATTATAAAAGACCTTGTAACATCGGAAGAGTTGTACTTGCTCATGATGGATATTATATCCGACGTAGACAATTCACCTAATAAACCGTTTTTAAATTCAGATTTAGATAATGGGGAAATCATGCCCCGATTGCTTGAATTGCATCCCGGCTTGGATAAAGGACAAGAGAGCTTAAAGACCCAGACATTTCAAAATACCAGGCAGATGTATATTTCGATGATGGTTGTAGTCGATAGTTATGGCAAACATAAGGCGGCATACGGAACCTATCAATGGCTGGTACTGATAAATAGTTTCCTTTCGGAACTTCACAAAAACAAGCTTCCGGTCATAAACGTTGCGGAAGGCCAATTTCTTATAGTAATGCAAATAGACGGCAACCCAAGCATGCTCAATATGTTTAACAGCATGATCCAGCATGCTAATTTTATAAGGATGTTATCGAAAAAAGTTGGGATCACATCTATAAGCATTGGAATATCTAATGCAAGCAATAATTTCGAGAAACTTTCAGAACTATTCAAGCAGGCATCTAAAGCCTGTGAAATGCGCGTTTTGCTCGGATTAAACAGGAATATAGCTTACAGCACCATTGTGAATAAATGCAGGACTTTTGACAAGAAGATACTTGACCAGAAAATAAAACATTTAAAGCAATTGTTATATACCAGAAATCAGGAATGCATTCCGCTGATCAACAGCCTCTATTCAGTTAATCTGATGGATGGTTTTATGGAAATCAACTATTTCAAATACCTTAATAACCGCCTTTTTAGTCTGGCGCAGGGCTATGTTGAGTTGAACCTTGATCAAAGCAATACTTATTTGCGGGAAAATATACTTGATTTTTCACAGGTGGAGAATCTGGAAACCGTTAAGGAAATGAAAGATTTCTTTATCAAAATGTTTAATATGTTCCTGGATTATGACAAGTGCCCAAATGGTGAGCATGGAAATCTTGTGGACAGGGCAAAGAATTTTATTGAAAACAATTATGATAAGAATATTTCGCTAAATGATATTGCTGAGGAGATGAAAGTGCATAAGGGATATCTTTGCAGGCTATTTAAGGAACAGACCGGAGAAAACCTTATGCACTATATAATCAACAAGAAGATAGACAAGGCCAAAGAACTGCTTTCCCAGACCCCAATGAGACTTTGCGATATATCCTCAAGCCTTGGCTTTACAACACTTCAATATTTTTGCTTTGTTTTCAAAAAGTACACCGACCTGTCACCTCATGAGTATAAAAAAGCTGTTGAAGACGGCACTATGCATTTATAGAGGATGCATAAACAGAT
>CALCDS010000259.1 GCA_937900065.1 uncultured Clostridiaceae bacterium
TCGACGATATGAACAGCGAATTCTATGAGCATACCATGGATAAGCTGTTTGATGCGGGAGCTCTCGATGTTTTTTTGACAAATATAATAATGAAAAAAAGCCGTCCTGCCGTTAAACTTTCAGTCCTTGCCAGGTATGAAGATGTAAAAAGGCTGTCTGCGATAATATTCAGCGAAACATCCACGATTGGAATACGCAAATATAGCGTCGATAGAGAAATCCTAGACAGGTCGATATATACGGTACATACCAAATATGGCAGCATAAAGGTCAAAGCCGCATACCATCTAGGCACGATGGTGAATTATGCTCCTGAGTATGAAAGCGTAAAAAGTGCTGCAGAAAAGGTTAAGGCGCCTGTCAAAGAGGTATACAATGAAGCTTTAAGGGAATTTATGAAGCTGTCTGAAGGTAAAATCATTTGACAAAGCATTTCATATTAACTAAAATAGATATAATTCTATCCATATAATCCTGATAATCTGGGTCAGGAGTCTCTACAAAGCTGCCGTAAACAGTTTTTCTATGGGTATTTGTTTGTGTTACCTTCACACGATGATACTCAATATTGTGTGTTTTTTTTATACTGTTTTTGCCCTAGTTCATTTGATATATATATAGGTCATTCAAATAAAAAAATCCAGCGGAAACGACCTATGAGATCAGTGCATCTTGTTATAAAAGAAAGTTTTAATTCTGCAGTGGACTGATTATAAGATTTAATAGAAATGAATGCGCCAAAAGGGGAAAGATAATATATATAAGTTGCATTAATGTATTTTTTTAGAATCAACAGAAACCATATGAAAGGAAGGAAAATCAAATAATGACAGGTACAAGCGATAAGTTCGTGAAAAGAGGACTTACATTTGATGATGTGCTCCTAGTCCCGCAAAAATCAGAAGTACTGCCTAAAGATGTAGACACATCGACTCATTTAACAAAATCATTAAAGCTCAATATTCCGCTCATAAGTGCCGGAATGGATACGGTAACTGAAGCCAGGCTTGCAATTGCAATAGCCAGGGAAGGCGGAATAGGCATAATACACAAAAATATGTCCATTGAAAAACAGGCATCCGAAGTTGACAAAGTAAAAAGGTCTGAGCATGGTGTAATCACTGATCCTTTCTATTTGACACCTGAAGCTAAAATAGCGGATGCCCTATCTCTTATGTCAAAATACAAAATATCCGGAGTCCCAATCACAGAGAGTGGGAGGCTGGTCGGCATACTGACAAATAGGGATTTGAGGTTTGAAACTGATGAAAGTAAATCTGTAAGCGAAGTGATGACAAAGGATAATCTGATAACCGCTCCTGAAAATACAACACTTGATAAAGCGGAGAATATTTTAAAGAAATATAAAATAGAAAAGCTGCCTCTTGTAGACGAGAATTATAATTTAAGAGGACTTATTACAATAAAGGATATTCAAAAGGCAAGAGATTTTCCAAATTCGGCAAAGGATAAAAACGGCAGGCTCCTTGTAGGAGCGGCAGTCGGGATCACCGCAAATATGATGGAAAGAACACAAGCGCTGGTTGATGCCAGGGCAGATGTAATAGTGCTGGATACCGCACATGGTGATTCAAAAGGCGTGCTTGACGGAGTATATAACATAAAAAATAAATTCCCTTCACTTCAGGTAATAGCAGGAAATGTCGCTACGGCAGAAGGGGCTAAAGATTTGATTTCAGCCGGTGCTGATTGTGTAAAGGTAGGCATAGGGCCGGGCTCGATTTGCACGACGCGAGTGATTGCAGGTGTAGGGGTCCCGCAATTGACTGCAGTTTTGGATTGTGCGGAGGAAGCTGATAAATACGGCATCCCAATCATAGCGGACGGAGGCATTAAGTATTCCGGCGACATTGTAAAAGCATTGGCGGCCGGAGCCAGCACGGTCATGATAGGATCATTGTTTGCAGGCTGCGAAGAAAGCCCTGGGGAGACTGAAATATATCAGGGCAGGAGCTTTAAAGTATATCGGGGAATGGGTTCGCTTGCAGCGATGCAGTGCGGAAGCACGGACAGGTATTTCCAGGAAGGTTCGAAAAAACTGGTGCCCGAAGGTGTAGAAGGAAGGGTACCGTATAAAGGAACATTATCAGATACGATTTACCAGATGATCGGAGGATTGAGGGCAGGCATGGGCTACTGCGGAGCCTCCACAATCGCTGATTTGAAAGCAAAGAGCAAGTTTGTGATCATAACATCGGCAGGACTTAAGGAAAGCCACCCGCATGACATACAAATAACCAAAGAATCACCAAATTATACGGTAGGAATTTAAGGAGAATGGATTATGAAGGAAAATGAGCTGGTATTGGTTATAGACTTCGGAGGTCAATATAACCAGCTGATTGCAAGAAGGGTAAGAGAAAATAATGTATACTGTGAAATATTGCCATATGATATCGATATAAAAACAATAAAGGAAAAGAATCCTAAGGGCATAATTTTTACAGGCGGTCCAAGCAGCGTATATGATAAAGATGCTCCGACGGTTAGCAAGGAAATATTTGAGCTGGGCATACCGATTCTCGGGATATGTTATGGGTGCCAGCTTATAGGATTCATGCTTGGAGGAAGCGTAAAAAAATCGCAGGTTAGAGAGTACGGCAAGACCCAGGTAAGATTCAGCAGGGAAAGCAAGCTTTTTTATGGAATCGGCGAATCGTCGATATGCTGGATGAGCCATACGCTTCAAATAAGCGATGTACCTGAAGGTTATAAGATATCGGCAAGCACAAAATCCTGTCCTGTTGCGGCTATAGAAAATGAAGAAAAGAGAATATATGGGGTCCAGTTTCATCCTGAGGTAGAGCATACCATATGCGGCAGAAAGATAATAGAAAATTTTCTCTTTAAAATCTGTTCACTCAAGGGCGATTGGAATATGGGTTCGTTCACAGAGCAGAAGATAAAGGAAATCAGGGATTTGGTAGGAAGCAAAAAAGTGATATGTGCTCTGTCGGGCGGCGTGGATTCCTCTGTCGCCGCCGTGCTTGTTCATAAAGCGGTCGGCAAGCAGCTCACATGCATATTTGTCGATCACGGCCTTTTGAGAAAAAATGAAGGCGATGATGTTGAAAAGACTTTTAAAGGGGAGTTTGATATGAACCTTATAAGAGTCAATGCCAAGGAGCGATTTTTAAAAAAGCTTGCAGGAATATCTGATCCTGAAAGAAAGCGCAAAATCATAGGAGAAGAATTCATACGTGTATTTGAAGAAGAAGCAAAAAAGATTGGGGATATAGACTACCTCGTACAGGGAACCATATACCCCGATGTTGTGGAAAGCGGCACAAAGACGGCTGCCAGAATCAAAAGCCACCACAATGTGGGCGGCCTTCCCGAAAAGATGAGCTTAAAGCTCATCGAGCCTTTGAGAAACTTATTTAAGGATGAAGTTAGAAAAGTCGGTGAAGAGTTGAATATACCCCACAGCCAGGTGTGGAGACAACCATTTCCGGGTCCCGGCCTTGCGATAAGGATACTCGGTGAAATCACCGAAGATAAGCTTAACATTGTAAGGGAAGCAGATGCAATATTCAGGGATGAAATAGCAAAAGCAGGCCTTGAGGAAAAAATATGGCAGTACTTTGCATGCCTCCCGAATATAAGAAGCGTGGGCGTAATGGGCGATGAGAGGACATATGCGTATACAGTAGCATTAAGAGCTGTCACAAGTTCTGACGGTATGACCTGCGATTGGGCGAAAATACCATATGATGTTTTAGGAAGGATATCCAATAGAATAGTGAATGAGGTGCCAAACGTAAACCGTGTGGTCTATGATATTACGTCAAAGCCGCCTGCGACGATAGAATTCGAGTGATAGCATAAAAGCCGACAGTTATGTGAAATGATTTGATGGACCTGTCAAGCTAATTTACTTATTATTTAGCCAAATGAGCAAATCAGCTTGACTTTTTTATTTATAAGATATAAATTTCAATATAGTAATTTTGTTTAAAAAGGCGGACAGAGACCAAAATTTTTCGGCAGAAAACCGATATTGGTGGGTATATGTTAAAATTGGATATATTTTTTATGTTGCTGGTGTATGTAATTGTCGTAACAGCATTTATTTTATCACATGTTTTCATCAGTTATTTTATGAAAAATTATAAAAATGATCTCACAAAAAAGAAAAATTTCTGGC
>CALCDS010000260.1 GCA_937900065.1 uncultured Clostridiaceae bacterium
ATAGAGCCTGATATTAAAAAAGATTGGGGGAAATCTGAAGACTCCCCCTTTATGGCAAATGCTTTAACTTATCTTTAAGACTGGCGTGTGATAGTAAGCTCCAAATCACATGTTCGCCTGTTTGGCTGTAAGCAAATCCGTGTTGGATACGGATAGATTTATGCTTTGTTTGGACGGTTTTTCCTTGAGTATTGCAAGCTCTATAACCTCTTTTATGTTTTCAACCGGTATTATCTTGATCGGCTTATCCTTGAAGGACTCCTGATAATTCTCCTTTGGTATTATTACCTTGCTCGCGCCTGCTTTGATTGCCGCCTCTATCTTGGTGTTGACTCCGCCTATGGCTTTTACCTTTCCGCGGATCGATACTTCACCAGTCATTGTTATCTCGTTATCCACAGGCATGCATGTTACAGCGCTATACACGGCCGTTGCTATCGTGATGCCGGCCGACGGCCCGTCAATCGGTATTCCTCCCGGGAAGTTTATATGTATGTCAAAACATCTTGTATCCACGCCTAAATATTTTCTGACAACAGTCATTACATTGTCCACCGAACCTTTTGCAGTGCTCTTTCTTTTCAGCTTTCTGTCGTATGTGCCGGTCTCCTCCTCATCGATTATGCCGGTAACGACCACTTTTCCTTCCCTGCCCTCCGATTTTATCGCCGCGGCCTCTATTTCGATAAGCGTTCCCATATTCGGCCCGTATACCGCAAGTCCGTTTGCATACCCAATCTGCGGCATCGGTTCTATCTTTTTCTCAGGGCGCGGTGAATACTGCCCGCTCTCTATCACCCATTCTATATCCTCATCCCTTATATTTGAACGGTGTTCATTTATGGCTATTCCTCCCGCAACCTGTATTATGTTTACGGCCTCACGTCCGTTTGAAGCATATTTGGCTACTGTTTTTATGGCTTTGTCATCTATCATGAAATTAGCTTTTTGGGCCGCATTCTTTGCTATTTTTTCTATCTCGTCTGGAAGCAATGTTCTGAAAAAAATCTCAACGCATCTGGACCTTATCGCCGGAGGCATTTCCTCAGGATTTTTCGTCGTGGCTCCAATCAATCTGAAATCCGCAGGCAGCCCGTTGTCAAAAATATCTTTTATATGGGTTGGCATATTGGGATCCTCAGTGTTGTAATAGACACTATCCAAAAACACCTTTCTGTCTTCCATGACCTTGAGCAGTTTGTTCATTTCAATTGGATGGAGCTCGCCTATTTCATCTATGAACAGTATCCCTCCATGTGCCCTTGTAACCGCACCAGGTTTAGGCTGCGGTATCCCGGCTACGCCCATGGGTCCCGCCCCCTGGTATATGGGATCATGCACTGAACCTATAAGCGGATCCGCAATGCCTCTGTCATCAAACCTAACAGTCGTTGCGTCTATCTCAACAAACTTGGAATACTGCTTAAAAGGCGAAAAAGGCAAACGTTTAGCCTCATCAAGTACAAGCCTAGCTGCAGCCGTCTTTCCGACCCCGGGCGGGCCGTACATTATCACATGCTGAGGATTAGGCCCGCAAAGCACCGCCCTTAACGCCTTTACCGCCCTCTCCTGGCCTATTATCTCATCAAAACAGGACGGCCTCGTCTTTTCAGATAATGGTTCAGTCAGAGAAATATCGCGCATCCTCATCAATTTTTCAATCTCATTCTTACTTTCTTTCTGAATTGTAACTTTAGTTGTCTGCTGCATCCTTAACAGATTCAAAAAGTACAAACCTATTACCACTGCAAAAAAGAAATTCACTATCATGTATATATTGCCCAATTATAACCCTCCTTCCAGGCTCTAAATCATTTTTAGCTTCATCAGCCCTGCAATTTAATTGGAAAATCAAATTCATTTTTGCGGTCAACTATATTATGCTCATGAAGGTTCAATTTATCCCGCTGTTCATTATTTTTTTAATAAGCTTTGCCAAAATTTCATGTTTATTTCAATGAGCAGCTTGAATTTTTGGATTACCGGGCAATAAATATTTTTAGGTAAGGTCATGTTAAAGTATGATGTT
>CALCDS010000261.1 GCA_937900065.1 uncultured Clostridiaceae bacterium
CTTTGATATATTGAAATTATGTTTTGACCATAAGTTGCGCCGCTTATCATTGCCTCTTCAAAAGAATTGTAAACGCTTGTATCGTAACCCGGACAAGCCCATTTGGCTCCAAGGTCTTCCCAATATGGTGCGGTTCCCCTCACCTTTATCAAAGTAAATCTCGGATCAACCAATTCTTCTCCATCAGGCAAAGCTTTAGTGGATGCATATGCATAAAGATGCTGCATCTGGGCTGTAACGCCCTCTTCAATTGTGCTGAAACTGTTCCCGGGATTTCCTCCTCCGGTAGCTCCAATTCCCGCAAAATTATTCTGTTCGGGCTTTACATCACCGCCAAACTTAAAGTATCCGGTTTCATGTATCGACTGGCAAAACGCTATATCGCCTCGTATGCCGTATTTATTTCCTATGTCTATAAATGCTTCTGCTATTTCAGGATTAAAATCAGGATTATATTCCTTCACAAAGTTTGTAAGCTGCTTTGCACTGAGCACTGATTTACCCATTATTTTATGCTTAATCACAAAATCCAATGTTACATCCGAAGAGTATCCTTTTACGCTTCCCGTATATTCCCTGACTATCGCCTCATTTGTATTGGAAGACTTAGTCCAGTCAACAGCCACATCTTTGAAAGTACCATTGTCCATATATGCCTTTACGCTGGAAGGGAGCTCACATTTTTTATTTTCATCTATAAAATTCACTATGTTTTCTATTGATTCAATCTTGGGCAGGAATGGTTCAATGCATGAACCCGGGACCACGCCCTCTCCCCCTATGGCTGTTATATTTCTTATTGAAAGACGGTTGTCCGCAACAAAATCAAGCGCAGGTTTCGGCGGGATTTTATCAACAAGCACTATTGGAGCAGAATACTTGGCCGCCAGTACTGATCCCGACAGTGCATCGGGATAATCGTTTCCGGTCGCAAGATATATCCTGTTTAAGTCAATATCATCCTTAAACCATGAAAGTACTTTCACATTTGTCTCATATCTCTCCTCGCCTCCAAGCCTTACGCTGTTTGGAAGCTTTTCTTCAACCGAGCTGCTTATAACCCCTGTGCCGCCCACGATATATGTATCGGTTATGTCATGCTCATCTATAAATCCTTCTATGCCTTCTAAAAGTTCATCCTTTTGCGATAAAAGTATCGGCATACCCTTTATGCCTGCTATGGATGCAATGGAAAGTGCGTCCGGAAAATCATCCCCGGTTGCAATCGCAAGTTCATCCCCTATCTCAAGCTTTTGAGCCATATAATCTGCAATATCGAGTGAGGTTTCATATCTATCCTCTCCTCCAAGCCTTACACAATCCAAACCCATGTCTGAAAGCTGGCCTTCCACAGAAGAAGATATTACCCCATCTCCTCCCACGATGATCGCTTTTGAAGCACCAAGCCTTTCTATTTCATCTTTAACAACCTTGTCAAGCTCATCTTTTCCGACAAGCAGGATAGGCGCATCAAGCTCCTTTGCAAGCGGAGCTGCGCAAAGCGCGTCCGGAAAATCATCGGCCGTGGCCAAGACAACATTTTCAGATCCTTCCGGCCATCCTGTATTTGATATTTCAACCGCAGTCAAATATCTGTCAGCCCCTCCGATACGGTTATATGTCTCCGTAGCATATGCCCTTATACCCATTTTGTATGAGATTATAAGTACAGCCATTATGCCAATTGAAATAAATTTGCTAAACTTGTGCATGATATCTCCCCTCAATAAGCTAAATTTCAATTTAAAGCAGTAATTCCACCTAGCATTTAACTTGAGCTCTGTTAAAGCATGATGTTGATTTTGAGCATACTACTTGCCTGTTCTCACTTGGATTGCTCAAAAATCAACATTATACTTTATTTAACATAAGCCTCAAATTATTATAATTCTATATAAAAGTATGATTTCCTTCTTTATTCCGACATCATTTACCGTAGAAAATTTTTCAAAGGCAAATCACCAATTTAAACGCCTTAGGTAAAACATAAAAATAGCTTGTCTTGATATTTTGCTTTGCTGCATAAAAAAATTCCTGCAAAGCATAAATCCATCCATGCACAGCAGGAATTTTTACAAGCTGCAAGCAAACTTCTATCTATCGCGCAGCTATCCGCACTTTGATATACTCTTGTATGACTGATATTATCCCTCCTTTTTATTTGCCTTTCTATCCTTTATGATGCATGCAATTTCCGTAATGGTAGATAATATCAGCACAATTACTATTATTATCAGCCCCAAAATACCAAACAGTTTCATAAGCAATGCACTCCATCTCCTTACCTATTTGCATTTAGCTTTCCCTAGAATTTTTGCTCTATTCTGGTAAACCATACATGCCAAAGAAGATGTAAAAATGTTTTCTTAAAGCTCTATTTATCGTCAATAAAGGCTGCAGATAATATGCTGTTCCTTTTAAAACGCCTTACCTGATGCCTCAAATAGCAATATGCTTCAATACTGTCATCGGTGATTTTCAAGACCCTTATATTTCGTTTTGTTATTTCAGATCCTTTTTGGTAAATTATCGTGATCACCATGTTGTTTTCCAAAGATGCCTTAAGAATGTGATCTATCATCCTATCGCTCCATTTTTATACTTAGTGCCTTATCCTCTTAAGCTGTATTGTCTGGACCGGGACTCCGGCAGCCGAAGCCATTTTATAAACCATTACATATTTCTTTCCATTCACTAAAAATTTGGGAAGTTCACCTGTTTTGGTTCCTATTATTTCACACTGCCTTCCCTGCTTTCTCAACTCTGCAAGCGCACCCGAAGCCATATCATTGGCATTGGTATAATAGTCATCCAGCTGGAGAGTTATCCCTCCGAAATTATCATAACCTAAAACCAGAATATATATGAAACATACGCCTATTATTGCCAAAATCTTTAATAGCACAGTAAATAACGTTCCCATTATCGTAGATCCTCTCTTTTAGATAATTTATCTTTTCATCAAATCGAAACGGGCTATTTCTTCATTCTCCAATGTCACTACTAAAGAGGCCTTTAGGGCATCATCCACAAGTCTTTTCAATTTATCTTTTGATGGAACTTTAAGAGGTACTTGAGGATTTTCCTCATCCACTCCCAATTCATAATAAAGAGTGAGCTTTCCTTCCTCTTTGGGCTTTATCATGCCTGCAATAGAGCTTCCGTATCCAGCACCCGTATCCATATAAGATTTGGGATTAAAAATATTGAAACCTACTACTTCTTTGGATGTATTCACT
>CALCDS010000262.1 GCA_937900065.1 uncultured Clostridiaceae bacterium
GAAGGCGACAAGATTTCTGCGGATGCCCGTTTAATCGAGAGCAGCGATCTGCAGGTTGACCAATCAACGCTCACCGGTGAATCAAACCCTGTCCGCAAGATGAAGGATGCAGTATTGAATGAGGATTTAACACGGCCTGAAATACCCAACCTGATTTTTGCAGGCACGAATGTTGCAGGAGGCAATGGAAAAGCCATTGTCATCGGAATCGGAATGGGGACCGAATTCGGCAAGATTGCAAACTTGACACAGACGATGGTGGAAGATAACAGCCCTTTGGAAAAGGAGCTGAACCGTCTGACAAAACAGATTTCAATCATTGCAATTACAGTTGGGATCGTATTTTTTGTTTCAGCATTATTTCTAGTAAATGAACCCTTTGCATCTGCATTCGTTTTTGCATTGGGAATGATTGTTGCTTTTATTCCTGAAGGATTGCTTCCAACCGTTACATTGTCGCTTGCTATGGCAGTACAGCGTATGTCCAAACGAAATGCATTGGTAAAAAAGCTTTCTTCGGTTGAAACGCTGGGAAGCACTTCCGTTATATGTACGGATAAAACCGGTACCCTGACTCAAAATGAAATGACTGTCAACCATTTGTGGCTGGCTGAAAAAGAGTTTGAAGTTACAGGCGTTGGATATGAGCCTAAGGGAGATATACTTAAAGACGGCAAAAAAGTCAGAGCCGCTGATGACGAGGACTTAAAGCTTTTACTGACGGCTGCCGGTTTATGCAGCAATGCACGGCTGCTGCCGCCAAATGAAGAGTCTCCACGCTATACGGTCTTGGGAGATCCGACTGAAGCCTGCCTTGGAGTTGCAGCTGCAAAGGCCGGCATCGATATAAAAAAGCAGGCGGAATCCACACCTCGTTTAAGAGAATTGCCGTTTGAGTCACGCCGCAAAAGAATGACTACAATCCACCAGCTTAAGACTCCTGTTGAAGGCACATCGCGCATTGCCTATGTTAAAGGAGCTCCTAAAGAGGTAATGGAATTGAGCCAATCGATACGCATAAACGAAGAAGTTAAGCCTATGAGCGACGAGCTGCGCAAAAAAATAATGGATGCCAATGACGGATACGCACGCAATGGGCTGCGTGTATTGGCTGTTGCTTATCGCTTGCTTCATAAAGGCGATGACATTCCGACCGCCATGAGTGCTTATACACCTGAAATAATTGAGCAGGACTTGATTTTTGTCGGCCTGGTTGTAATGGCGGATCCTCCGCGTCCTGAAGTTTCAGTTGCTGTCAAACAATGCCGCGATGCCGGTATTCGTATCGTAATGATTACCGGAGATTATGGTCTGACCGCAGAGAGCATTGCAAAACGTATCGGGATTGTAAAGGGAGCAAATCCGCGTGTTGTGTCGGGATTAGAGCTAGAGAAGCTTTCAGATGAACAGTTGAAAGAATATTTAAAGGATGAAATAATATTTGCACGTGTTGCTCCCGAACAAAAATTGCGTGTCGTAACAAATTTGCAAGAGATGGGTGAAGTCGTTGCAGTCACGGGCGACGGCGTAAATGATTCTCCAGCGCTTAAAAAAGCCGACATAGGCGTTGCTATGGGAATTACGGGTACAGATGTTGCTAAAGAATCTGCAGATATGATTTTGACGGATGACAACTTTGCTTCCATAGTACATGCGATTGAAGAAGGACGTGCGGTTTACAGCAATATTCGTAAGTTCTTACTATATATTTTAAATTCAAATATGCCTGAAGCGGTTCCTTCCGCACTGTTCTTGTTTTCACGTGGAGCCATTCCGCTGCCTTTAACGGTCATGCAAATTCTTTCCATTGACTTAGGTACGGATATGCTGCCTGCATTGGGTCTTGGGGCGGAAAAGCCTGAAGGCGATGTCATGAATAAACCGCCTCGCAATCTTAAGGAGCCGTTATTGAATAAAAAGTTGATTGTCAAAGCATTCTTGTGGTATGGTTTATTAGGTTCAATTGCTTCGGTTATTTCTTACTTCTTTGTAAATATTGAAAACGGATGGCCGGCGGTCGCTCTTGCCGGGGGAAATAGCCCAGTATACATCAAGGCAACAAGTATGGCGCTTGCAGCCATAGTATTCAGCCAAATAGGCAATGTGTTTAACTGCCGTACTGAAAGACAATCTGTATTTAAGGTTGGACTATTTAGCAATAGGCAAGTAAACTTTGGAATCGTTTTTGAGATTGTCTTGATTGCTGTTTTGGTTTATTTACCTTTATTACAACCTATTTTTCATACAGGACCGCTTGACTTATCGGATTGGCTGCTTTTGTGCGTTTGGCCTCCAGTAATACTGCTTATTGAAGAAGCGAGAAAGGCATGGGTGCGTAAAAATGATGATAAATAATAAAAAGAATAAAGAGGTGGAGTACATGAAGATTATTGTGGTAGGTTGCGGCAGAATGGGAACAGGTCTATCACTCAATCTTTCAAAGAAAGGCCATCAAGTAACGGTTATCGATTCAGATCCTGAAGCATTTGAAGCTTTGGGAAAGAACTTTAAGGGAACTAAAATAGTTGGCATAGGCTTTGACCGCGATGTATTGGCCCAGGCAAAAATTGACAGAGTAGATGCCGTGGTTTGCTGTACATCAAGTGATGAAGCAAACGCTGTTATTGCAAGGATAGCTAAAGATGTTTATCATGTACCACGTGTAATTGCAAGGCTTTATGATGCTATAAAAGCGGATATTTATCACAGGCTGGGAATCCAAACTATCTCAACGACCGGCTGGGGAATAGAAAGAGCGGCAGAAGTCTTGACGCATAACCGGTTTGACAGCGTCTATGAGATGGGAAATGGAAATGTGAGTTTGATACGCATTGAAGTGCCGTCCTTGCTGGTCGGCCATACTGTAAATGATTTGACCGTGGTTGGAGAAATCAATGTGGTTTCCATCAGCCGTGATAATAAAACATTTATTCCAACATTGGGAGCTATCTTTGAGCCGAGAGATATTCTTTACATTTCAGTTATCAATTCAGCCAATGATAAGCTGAAATATATGCTGGATTTAGCATAAAGGAGGAATTAATATGAAAGTTCTCATTATAGGCGGAGGACAAGTCGGAGCCTACCTCGCCTCTTTATTATTGGCCAATGGCCACGAGATAATGATAATTGAAAACCGCCAAAATATATATAACAAATTAGAAAAAGATTTCTCAAAAGAAATGATAATGCTTGCAAATGGTTCGGATCCAGCGGTATTGGAAAAAGCAGGCATATGTTCAGTAGATGTGGTGGCTGCCGTTACCGGTGCAGACGAAGTCAATCTTGTGGTTTCCACCCTTGCCAAATTTGAATTTGGAGTGTCTCGTGTTGTTGCTCGTGTTAACAACCCTAAAAATGAGTGGCTGTTCAACAGCGAAATGGGCGTAGATGTAGGCGTCAATCAGGCAAATTTGATGGCTCATTTTGTAGTTGAGGAAATGAATCTAAAAGATATGGTTACGATCCTTAAACTCAATCGTGGGAATTATTCTATTGTCCAAATGCAGGTCCAGCAAAATGCTAAAGCCGTCAATCGGCAGGTAAAAGATTTATCCATTCCTAACGGAAGCCTCCTTATGGCGGTTATCCGTGGCGAATCTTTGATGATTCCAAAGGGAGATACAAATATATTAGCAGAGGATAACATATTAGTACTTACAGATGTAGA